>JADGGF010000593.1 GCA_019690055.1 Micromonosporaceae bacterium | reverse complement strand
GATCGGCCAGCCCTCGGCGCCCGGGCAACCCCCCGCGATCGGGCAGCGTGCCGCAGCCATGCGCGACACGGCGGACACGGCGCCGCTGCCGCTGGTCGGCGAGGAGTACCGCGGTCGCCGAAGGGCCCGGCGCCGGGCGGGTCGGCTGAACCTGCGGTGGTTCGTGGTCGTCGGTGTGGTGGCCGTGCTCTCGGCCGCGGTGGCGGTCCCGTTTCTCGTCGCCGAGCCCGCCGCCAGCCCGTCCGGCTCCGGCTCGGTTCCGGCCAGCGCCACCTCCACCGGCGCCACACCCCCGAGCACAACCTCCTCCGAGCCGGTCACCACCCAGGCCGGCATTCCCGTCATCGTGGCGCCCTCCGTGACGCCCACACCCGCCTGGTCGCTCACCCTGCAGGCCGAGTCGGTGTCGAACAACGCGCTGGGCGGGGGCGCCGCGAAGCGCGGGGAGGTCGTCGACTACCTCGGCAACTGGCCGAACCGCCGGCAATCCGGTTGGCTGGAGTTTCGCCACATCACGGTGCCGGAACCCGGGGCGGAGTACCAGCTGCGGGTGGCCCTTCGCTACGAGACGTACTGTGGTTGTAGCCAGCGTCAGCTCGAGGTCTGGGTCAACGGCGCCCACGTCGAGACGTGGTCGTTCACCGATCCGGACCCGGGCGTCAGGGGGGTGACGGTCACGCTCGGCGCAGGCGAGAACACGATCCGGTTGACCCATCCGAGTTCGCCCAGCCCGGCGGTCGACTGGATCGAGATCATTCTTCCCTGACCGGCGCCGACGGGCGCGGTGGGCGTATTTCTGTCGGCGGGCGGGGCTAAAGTTGCGCGGTCCGGCCTCGGCTCTTCGGGGCGTCTTGTGTCGTGGTCGCATATGGGGTGAGGCGTGCGGGACCGGTTGATCATCCGTGGGGCGCGGGAGCACAACCTGCGCGACGTCAGTCTGGACCTGCCACGGGATTCGTTGATCGTCTTCACCGGTTTGTCCGGCTCGGGCAAGTCGAGTCTCGCCTTCGACACGATCTTCGCCGAGGGCCAGCGGCGCTACGTCGAGTCGCTGTCCTCGTACGCCCGCCAGTTCCTCGGGCAGATGGACAAGCCGGACGTCGACTTCATCGAGGGCCTCAGCCCGGCCGTCTCCATTGACCAGAAGTCGACCTCGCGCAACCCCCGGTCGACCGTCGGCACGATCACCGAGATCTACGACTACCTGCGGCTGCTCTTCGCCCGCGCCGGTGAGCCGCACTGCCCAATCTGTGGCGCTGCGGTGTCGAAGCAGACCCCGCAGCAGATCGTCGACCGGGTGCTCACGATGGCGGAGGGCACCCGGTTCCAGGTGCTCGCGCCGGTGGTGCGCGGCCGCAAGGGCGAGTACGTGGACCTCTTCGCCGATCTGCAGTCCAAGGGGTTCGCCCGGGCGCGCATCGACGGCACGGTCTACCCGCTGACCGAGGCGCCGAAGCTCAAGAAGCAGGAGAAGCACACGATCGAGGTGGTCGTCGACCGCCTGTCGGTGAAGGCGAGCGCCAAGCAGCGGATGACCGACTCGATCGAGACGGCGCTGAAGCTGGCCGGCGGCATCGTGGTGCTGGACTTCGTCGACCTGCCGGAGGACGACGAGAACCGGGAGCGCAAGTTCTCCGAGCACCTGGCCTGCCCCAACGACCACCCGCTGGCCATCGAGGACCTGGAGCCGCGGGCCTTTTCGTTCAACGCGCCGTACGGCGCCTGCCCCACCTGTACCGGACTGGGCATGCGTAAGGAGGTCGATCCCGAGCTCGTCGTGCCCGACCCGGAGAAGACGCTGCGCGAGGGCGCGATCCAGCCGTGGGCGGGGCAGACGTTCGACTACTTCGGCCGGCTGCTGGAGGCCCTGGGCGACCGGGAGGGCTTCACGCTGGACACGCCGTGGCGCAAGCTGCCCCAGCGGGTGCAGAAGATCATCCTGTACGGCTCCGAGGACCAGGTCCACGTCCGCTACCGCAACAAGTACGGCCGGGAGCGGTCGTACTACACCGGGTACGAGGGCGTGGTGCAGTGGATCGAGCGGCGGCACGCCGACACGGAGTCGGAGTGGTCCCGCGAGCGCTACGAGGGGTACATGCGCGACGTGCCGTGCGAGGCGTGCGGCGGTACCCGGCTCAAGCCCGAGATCCTGGCCGTGACCGTGGGCGGCAAGAACATCGCGGAGGTCTGCGCCCTGTCGGTCGGGGAGTGCCACGAATTCATCGACTCGCTGGTCCTGTCCGACCGGCAGCGGATGATCGCCGAGCGGGTTCTCAAGGAGATCATTGCCCGCCTGCGCTTCCTCGTCGACGTGGGGCTGGATTACCTGTCGCTGGACCGGCCGGCGGCCACCCTCTCCGGTGGCGAGGCTCAGCGGATCCGGCTCGCCACGCAGATCGGCTCCGGCCTGGTCGGGGTGCTCTACGTGTTGGACGAGCCGAGCATCGGGCTGCACCAGCGCGACAACCACCGGCTGATCGAGACGCTGGTGCGTCTGAAGAATCTGGGCAACACGCTCATCGTGGTGGAGCACGACGAGGACACCATCCGGACCGCGGACTGGATCGTCGACATCGGACCCGGCGCGGGGGAGCGCGGCGGCCGCATCGTCCACAGCGGACGGTTGAAGGACCTGCTCGCGAACAAGGAGTCGATCACCGGGGCGTACCTGTCGGGCCGGGCGGGCATTCCCGTTCCCGCGGCGCGCCGGCCGCGGCAGCCTGGGCGGGAGATCACTGTGCACGGCGCCCGGGAACACAACCTGCGCAACATCACGGTCAGCTTCCCGCTCGGCCAGTTCATCGCGGTGACCGGCGT
>JADGGF010000592.1 GCA_019690055.1 Micromonosporaceae bacterium | reverse complement strand
GACATCGAGCCCTACCGGGGCGAGCTCGCGCTGCCCGGCGGATTCATTGAAACGGGCGAGTCTTGGCGAGAAGCCGCAGTACGGGAGCTTCGTGAGGAAACCGGTTTATCCGCCGAATCCTCAGAAGTCGGGCTGTTCGATGTGCACAGCTCGTACAACGGCTACACCCTGCTCGTCTTCGGCCTGCTGCCGGCGCGCCCGGCCCGGTCGCTGCCGCCGTCGACCCCTACGGCCGAGGCGACCGAGTGGCTGGTGGTCACCGAACCGACGCCGCTGTGCTTCCCCACCCACACCACGGCGCTCGCCGACTACTTCCGCAGCCTGAAGTAAGCGACTCGCCTCGGCTCCGGCGGGCGTACGGGCGCGGCCCGCTGGGCAGTGCGGACACGGCCGGCCGGCTCATGGTTCGGATAGCGCGAAAAGCAAGCACCACCGGCGGAAATTCCTGTTCTGGCGGCACGGTCGGTCCGCTCCTCGCTCGCTGCGATGCTCCTTCGCGCCGCCGGAGAAATTTGGGTCTTGTGATTCAGTTCATATCGGGGTTGTCTAGGAGGGGCGGTCCACGGGCGTCCGCTCGGTGGGCCTTTCCTGCGTCCGGCGGCGGACGTGCCGAACCGGGCCAACGGAGCACCGTCCCAGGGAGGAGGCGCGATGGCGCGCGTCAATCTCGTCGTCGACGGAACCCGATATGTCGACGAGGTGCCACCCCGACTGCTGCTGGTGCAGTACCTGCGCGAGCACTTGGGCAAGGTGGGCACCGTCATCGGTTGCGACACCGGAAACTGCGGCGCCTGTACCGTGCTGTACGCCGCACCCGACGGCCGGGCTCAGGCCGTGAAGAGTTGCTCGATGCTGGCCGTGCAGGCCGACGGGGGAGAGGTCACCACCGTCGAGGGCCTGGCCGCGGCCGACGGAACCCTGCACCCGGTGCAGCAGGCGTTCCACGAAAACCACGCGCTCCAGTGCGGCTTCTGCACACCGGGCATGATCGTCGCTGCGGTGGACCTGTTGCGGGAGAAGCCGCACCCGACCGAGGCGGAGATCCGGGAGGGCCTGTCCGGAAATCTCTGTCGCTGCACCGGCTACGAGAACATCGTCCGGGCCGTCCAGGCGGCCGCCGCGGCGATGAACGGCAGCGGGGCCGCCGCACCGAGCGCACCCAGTCAGGCCGCCCCAGCGGAGCCCGCGTCCAGCACGCCGGCGACCACCACGGAGGTGGCCGCATGACAGCCGTCCTCGAGCCGGAAATCGGCCGGGCCCGCCGGCGCAAGGAGGACCAGCGGCTCATCACCGGCCAGACCCGGTGGACCGACAACATCACGTTGCCCGGGATGCTCCACCTGGCCATCCTGCGCAGCCCGTACGCCCATGCCAAGATCACCCGCATCGACGTCTCGGCGGCCCGCCTCCAGCCCAACGTGGTCGCCGCGTTCAGCGGCGCCGACCTGGACAACCAGGGGACGCTGGCGTGCGCCTGGCCCGTGACCGAGGACATGGTCGCACCGACCTACCTGCCGATGGCGGTCGATGAGGTGCGCCACGTCGGGGAGCCGGTGGCGGTCGTGGTGGCCCGCGACAAGGCGAGCGCCGTCGATGCCCTCGAGGCCATCGAGGTGGACTACGAGCCGTTGCCCGTGGTGCTCGACATGGAGGCGGCGCTGCAGCCGGGCTCGCCCCTCGTCCACGCCAGCGCCGGCACGAACAAGTGCTACCACTGGGTGTTCGACTCGGCCGAGGCCGGCACGGGCGGATCGGTTGCCGAGGCCGAGGCCGAGGTCACCATCACCCGGCGTTACGTGCAGCAACGGCTCATCCCCGCCTTCATGGAGCCGCGCAGCGTCATCGTCGACCCGAGCGGCGGCGAGTGGACGGTCTACTCGGCGACCCAGATCCCGCACATCGTCCGGTTCCTGCTGGCCGCGACCACGGGGACGCCCGAGCACAAGATCCGGGTGGTCGCCCCCGACGTCGGCGGCGGCTTCGGTGGCAAGCTGGCGGTGACACCCGAGGAGTGGATCGCCTTCGCGGTGTCCACAAAGGTCGGTCGCCCGGTGAAGTACACCGAGACCCGGTCGGAGTCGCTGCTGTCGGCGCACCACGGCCGCGACGTGATCCAGGACATCACGCTCAAAGCCCGCCGGGACGGCACGGTGACCGGCCTGCACGTGAAGCTGACCGCCAACATGGGTGCGTACCTGGGCATCGTCACCCCGGGCGTACCCCTGCTCGGCGCGTTCATGTACAACGCGATCTACAAGATCCCGGCCTACCGGTTCGAGTGCACCGGCGTCTTCACCAACACCACGAAGACCGATGCCTACCGGGGCGCCGGCCGGCCCGAGGCCACGTACGCCATCGAGCGGATAATGGACGAGCTCGCGGCCGAGCTGGGTCTGGACCCGATCGAGGTACGTCGACGCAATTGGATCAAGCACGAGGAGTTCCCGTTCACCACGGTCGCTGGGCTGGTCTACGACTCGGGCAACTACGAGGCGGCCACCGACAAGGCGCTGGCGCTGTTCGGGTACGACGCGCTGCGGGCGGAGCAGGCGGCCCGGCGGGCGGCGAACGATCCGGTCCAGCTCGGCATCGGCATCTCGACCTACACCGAGATGTGTGGGCTGGCTCCGTCGCGGACGCTGGGCGCCCTGCGCTACGGCGCCGGCGGCTGGGAGTCGGTGTCGATTCGGGTACTGCCCACCGGCAAGGTCGAGGTGATCAGCGGGTCCACCCCGCACGGCCAGGGCCATGACACGGCGTGGAGCCAGATCGTCGCCGACCAGCTCGGCGTCCCGTTCGAGGACGTCACCGTGCTGCACGGCGACACGCG
>JADGGF010000591.1 GCA_019690055.1 Micromonosporaceae bacterium | reverse complement strand
GTCGACGCCGGCGTCAGCGAGCTGGAGCGATGGCTCGCCGACCAGGTGCGGGCCGGTCTGGCCGCCGCCGGCCGCGCCGATTACCGCCACTGGGATTCGATGGCGGCCCGGCTGGTCGACGCCAAGGCGCCGGGGCTGGCCGGCTCCGTGCGGCGGCTCGCCTCGGTGGCCGGCGCGCCGGAGCGGTTGTTCACCGAGGTCAGCCTCCTCTGGTTGCTGGTGCGGGCCTACCGGCGCCTCGCCGAGCTGCCGCCGGGGCTGGCCGAGACGGTGCGCAGCCGGATCGGCTTCCCGGTCGCCACCGCCGATGTGCTCGCCGGGCCGCGGGTCCGCGACGAGTGGGCGGTGCTGGGCGTCCGCGACGAGATCGACGAGCGCCTCACGGTCCGCCGGGTCTGGCTGCGCGGCCGAAGCGGCCAGTACGCCCTGGTGCTGTCGTTCGCGGCCCCGGGGCAGAGCCTTCCGGCGGATCTCGTGCCCGGCACCAGC
Source organism: Micromonosporaceae bacterium (assembly GCA_019690055.1). GTDB lineage: Bacteria > Actinomycetota > Actinomycetes > Mycobacteriales > Micromonosporaceae > DATBGZ01. The sequence continues at coordinate 2,345 of JADGGF010000591.1, read as the reverse complement.
ATCGACGCCTCACTGTGCTTCTATCCCGGTGCCCGGCCGCTGCGGGCGCCCCACGGGCTTTCGACCGTTCGCGCTCTGGGCCGAGGGCAGGTTGGTGCGGCCATGACGCCGTGGGCCACCCTGCTCGCTGCTGCCGGCGCTGCTCGACCACTGCCGTTCGCACGCCGCGCTGCGGCCGCTGGTCGCGGTGGTCGGTGGGGCTCGGGTGCACTGGCTGGCCGGGCAGAATCCGGAGTGGACATACTTCACCCGGGAGTGGAGGAGACGGCCGACCCGTCGGCCTGGGAGACCGGCAGCCCCGCCCAGCGCCGCGGCTATCTCGCCACGCTGCGGCGCCAGGACCCGGCCGCGGCCCGCGCCCGGCTGACCGACGGGTGGGCCACCCTCGCCGCGACCGAGCGGGCCGACCTGCTCCAGACGCTCGCGATCGGGCTCGGGCCCGACGACGAGCCACTGCTGCAGTCCGCATTGGACGACCGACGCAAGGAGGTCCGCGTGGTGGCGGCCGACCTGCTGACCGTCCTGCCGGGCTCCGCGTACCAGGAGCGGGCCATCGCCCGGGCCCGGCACCACCTGGTGGTGGACGGCACCCGGGTCGACGTACGGCTGCCAGCGCGAGGTCGCCCCCGACGCCTTCCCTGACTTGATGGCGGCCGCCATCCAGCGCCAGCCGCTCCAGCCCGTCATCGACCGCATCACCTCCGCCTGACCGCGGCGATGGAAAGCCGCCTCGGTTTTGCATTGATGTAGGTGTCCGTGCCGTCGACGCCGGCGCCCGTTATCGGGGGCTGAGCGGGCCGGTCGTGACGTACGACACAACCGTCGGCCCGACGTCGAAAACCGGTGCCCCCTGTTCGACCTCCCTACGACACGTTCGCAGGAAGGCCCGGAAGGGGACGTCATGGCCGACATCGCGCAGCAGCTTCGGACAACCGTGACCGGCACCGTCATCGGACCCGGTGACGATGAGTACGACCGGGCGCGCACGATCATGCCCGGCGGTATCGACCGACGGCCGGCGGCGGTCGTTCGCGTGGCCGACAGCAAGGACGTGGCCCACGTGATCGCGGCCGCCCGTGACGCCGACCTGGCGCTGGCCGTCCGCAGCGGCGGGCACAGCATCCACGGCGCCTGCGACGGTGGCATCGTGCTTGACCTGGGCGAGCTCCGCTCGTTCGACATCGACCTGGACGGATGCACCGCCTGGGCCGACGCGGGGCTCACCGCCGCCGAGTACACCACCGCCGCGGCCGCCCACGGGCTCGCCACCGGCTTCGGCGACACGGGGTCGGTGGGCATCGGCGGCATCACACTCGGCGGGGGAATCGGCTTCCTGTCGCGCAAGTACGGGTTGACCATCGACAGCCTGCTCGCCGCGGAGGTCGTGACCGCCGATGGCGAGGTGCTCTACGTCGACGCTGACAACCATCCCGATCTGTTCTGGGCGCTGCGGGGCGGTGGCGGCAACTTCGGCGTCGTGACCCGGTTCCGCTACCGCCTGCATGACGTGCCGACGGTGGTCGGCGGCATGCTGATCCTCCCGGCCACGCCCGAGGTCATCGCCTCGTTCATCGCCGAGGCCGAGGCCGCGCCGGAGGAACTGACCACGATCGCCAACGTCATGACCGCACCGCCGATGCCATTTCTGCCGGCCGAGGTGCACGGCAAGCCCGTCGTCATGGCGCTGATGACGTACGCCGGTGACACCGAGGCCGGGCAGCGCGCGCTCGCCCCGTTCCGGGCGCTCGCCACCCCGCTCGTCGACATGCTGAGGCCGATGAGGTATCCAGAGATGTACGGCCCTGAGCCCGAGGATTACCATCCCGTGTCGGTTGGCCGGAACCTGTTCCTGGATGACGTCACGGTTGACCGGGCTGCCCACATCCTCGACCGGATCCAGGAATCGACGGCGATGATGTCCGTCGTGCAGCTGCGCGTGCTCGGTGGAGCCGTCTCCCGGGTGCCGGCGGACGCGACCGCGTACGCCCACCGCAACCGTCGGATCATGGGCAATGTCGCCGCCGTCTTCGGCGACCCCGCCGACGCCGCACCGCACGAGGAGTGGGTCGTCGGGCTCGCCGCCGCGCTCCAGGACGGGCCCGGCGCGTACGTCAACTTCCTCAACGACGACGGCGCCGAGCGGATCCAGGAGGCGTACCCGGGTCCGACCTACGAGCGCCTGCGCCAGGTCAAGCGCCAGTACGATCCCGACAACCTGTTCCGCCTGAACTCGAATATCCGGCCGGCCTGACCACACCCGGCTGACCCAGCCGCCCAGGTGGAGGCCCGGCCTCCACTTGGGCATGGGTCGCGCTCTGGAGCCCGGCCGCCTGGGAACATATCGA
>JADGGF010000590.1 GCA_019690055.1 Micromonosporaceae bacterium | reverse complement strand
CCATCACCACCAGGTTGTGCCACCGGTCGTGGACCGTCCGCTCGGCCTCGAGCTCGTCGAGGATCTCGGCTTGGAACCGCCATGGACTGACTTCGAGGGGCGCGATCTCGATGGTCTGGTCGCCGGGGCCCCGCTGTTCGCGGGCCAGGGCCTGGTCGAGGCGGTCACCGTCGCGGGCCGGGTCGTACGGCTCGAAGTCGCTGTCGTGCCAGTACTGCTCGAACGTCAGGGCAAACGCCTCGATGAGGTGAGGCTGCTCGATCGCGGATAACCGGACGTTCCACTCCAACCCGTCCAAGAGGGCGGTGCGCGATAGGTTGGAGGAGCCGACGTACGCACTGTCCAACTCGGTGTTCCGCCGGAACAGCCACGCCTTGGCGTGTAGGCGCGTGGTCCGTGTCTCGAAGCTCACTCGCACCTGGGCGCCCAGGTCGACCAGACGGTCGAGCGCCTTGCGCTGGGTCACGCCCCTGTAGGTAGTGGTCAGGACGCGTACTTGGCCGCCTCGCCGGGCCAGCTCACGCAGCTCCTGCTCGACGACCCGCAGCCCTTCAAACCTGATGAAGGCGCAGAGCAGGTCGACGCGGTCGGCGGATGCGATCTCGTGCCGCAGTTCGGTGCCCAGGTTCGGCTGCCCCGGGCCGTTGACGAACAGGGCACTCGTGCTCATCGGCACGCTCGGCCGGGGCGGGAAGGACGGCAGCTCCGGCGGCCGTGGCGGCGGGGCGATCGCGTGAAGCAGGTCGTGGGACGCGGCGACCAGGGCGTCGGGATCGGTGGCGTTCGGCGGGGCGAGGTCGGCGATGGCGGCCGCGATCCGGTTGGCCAGCTCGACCTGGCGGGCTACCGTCTCGGCGTCCTCGCCGTGGCCGACTGACCGCAGGGCCTGCCGGACGAGTGCCGCCAAATGACGGGCCAGCACCTCGTGCGCGTCGGCCGGGTCGAGGCGGACACGCCGGACCCGGGCCTCGATGGGGCGCAGGCGTCGGTCCAGCCCCGCCGTCACCACATGTTCGTAGAGGCCGGGTGCCAGCTCCTCCGCGTCCGAAGAATCCGCCCGCGCTGTGTTCACCCCCGTGAATGTAGCGCATGAGCGTTGGCGCGAACGCTGGCACGTTTGTCGGCCATTCGGCCACATGATGAGGAACCGAATGTGCACTTCTTGGTCGCCAGCGGCGTCGATATGATCGGCGCAACTAGTCACCGGCGCTCGCCCGTGGCGCGCGCCGTGTCGCAATCGGTTGGGTAGTGACCGGTCAGGTGAGCATGCGCGACGCTCGTGGATGTCCGCCGCAATCCGAGTCCTGGGCGGACGACGCCCGTGTAGCCCGATGAGCCTCGCCGATGTCACTGCCCCGGCGGTGCTCGCCGCGGTCGCCGAGTTCGACAACCTCGGTCGGGAGGCCTTTCTGGAGAAGCACGGCTTTGGACCGGCCAAGGCGTACTTCCTCGACATCAACGGGAAGCTTTACGACTCGAAGGCGATCGTCGGCGTCGCGCACGGAATCAGCGGCGACCGGACGTGGCGGCCCGAGGACTTCAGCGGTGGCGAACGGACGGTAGCGGCGCGGCTGCGAGACCTGGGTTTCACCGTTCGTTTCCTGCGGAACCCGGACTGGACCCGGGAAGAGATCATTCTTGTCTGTGCGCTGCTCGCCGAGAACGGCTGGCGCACGATTGCCCAAGAAGATCGGCGGGCCGTCGAGCTGTCGCGGCTCCTACAAACGGCGGCCATTCATCCACCGGAGGCCAGGCGCGCGGACTTCCGCAACCCCGCCAGCATCGAACTCAAGTCGTCCAACCTACTGTCCTGCCACCCCGACTACCGGGGTCGGCCCATGAACGTCAATCGCCTCGATCGCGAGGTGATTGAGGACTTCCTGCGCGACCCAGCGCAGATGCACGAGCAGGCACGGGCCATCCGCGAGGTACTGCAGAACTGGGAGACCGAGCCCTCTGCCCTCGACGTCCCGGACCTCGACATCGCCGCTGAGGAGGGCGGTGTCCTGCCCAAGCTCCACTTGCGTCGGGAGCGCGACAGCCGGCTCCGGAAGCACAAGATCGCCGAGGCGAAGCGCGACGGTATGCCGGTTGCGTGCGAGGTGTGCGGCTTCGACTTCTATCGAACGTACGGCGACCGCGGCCTGGACTACATCGAGTGTCACCATCGGACGCCGCTGCACGTCACCGGCGTCGTCACGACCCGGCTGTCCGACCTGGCGCTCATCTGCTCGAACTGCCATCGCATGATTCATCGCACCAGCCCATGGCTGACTATCGATGAGCTTAGAGACCTGGTACACCAGCGACGCTCGGCCGGGCCATGATCGAGCTGTCGAAGCTGGTGCAGGACTTCGCGGAAGCGATTCGGAGAGCTGACCAGCCTTAACCGGGAGCTCCCGGAGAGTAGCGCCTTGACACAAGTCTTGGGCCTGGTCCTCGGGCGAGGACCGGTTGATCGAAGGCTTGTAGGCTGGGCGGGTGGGGCTGGTGATTCGGGTGCGTCGGCGGTCGGTACGGGCGATTCTCATTGATGAGAACGGACGGCTCGTGCTGATCAAGCGGACGAGGCCGGGACGGGGCACGTACGAGTCGCAGCGCGACGGTCCCGAGTTCAGCGACCCGAGCCGCGGCACCTACGAAGTGGACCGGGTCGACCTCCACAGCGAGGCTCTCACGGCGGTCGACCTGAAGCCGGCCGCCCTCAAGGAGTACATCCTGGCCAACCGTGACGCCCTCCTTGTCGAGGTGGGCCTCGCCGGCTGACTCGGCCCGGTCGGCCACCCGCCCGGCGCGCAGTCGCTACGAGCGCGCAGGTCACTGCGGCGACCAGCAGGCCTCACTCGGCCAC
>JADGGF010000589.1 GCA_019690055.1 Micromonosporaceae bacterium | reverse complement strand
GTGTCGTGGGCTGGGTGTTGTGTATAAGAGACCGGGCCACGCGGGCGGGGACAACGGGAGCGGAACGCCGGCCGGGCCACGACCACGGCCGGTCTGGGACGGGCTGCCGCTGTACGACACCACGGTGGCGCCGGGCGTACGGTACGCGTTCGCCATCGGGCTGCCCGACACCGGCCTGTTCCCGTTCCAGGCCTGGCGACGCCTGGTCGCGCGGGAGCTGCGTGTCGCGGCGCTGGGCACCGGCGATTACACGGAGCCGGCCGGGCTGCCCGGGTTGCGGGCCGCGATCACTCGCCACTACGGGGTGACCCGCGGGCTGCGGGCCGCGCCGGACGACGTCGTGGTGACGCAGGGGGCCCAGCAGGCGATCGATCTGGTCGGCCGGGTGCTGATCGAGCCGGGCACCGTGGTGGCGATGGAGGACCCGGGCTACCCGCCGGCCCGGCACGCGTTCACGTCGATGGGCGCACGGGTGGTGGGGGTGCCGGTGGACGAGTCGGGCATCGTCGTCGATGCCCTGCCCGACTCGGCTCGGCTGGTGTACGTCACCCCGTCGCACCAGTTTCCGCTCGGCGTGGCCATGTCGCCGAAGCGCCGGGCCGCCCTGCTCGCCTGGGCGTGCCGGCACGACGCGGTCATCGTCGAGGACGACTACGACAGCGAGCTGCGCTTCACCGACCGGCCACTGCAGCCGATGCACAGCGTCGACCGGTCCGGCCGCGTCGTCTACATCGGAACGTTCTCCAAGACGATGTTCCCGGCCCTGCGCCTGGGCTTCCTCGTCGCCCCGTCGTCGCTGCGGACCGCGCTGCGTACCGCCAAGCAGCTGTGCGACTGGCACACCGACGTGGTCAGCCAGGCGGCCCTGGCGCGGTTCATCGACGAGGGTCTGCTGGCCCGGCACATCCGCCGGGCCGCCCGCCACTACGCCCGCCGGCGCGAGCTGGTCCTGGCCTGGCTGCGCACGCAGGCACCCGGGCTGGTGACCATGCCGGGGTCGGCCGGGCTCCACGTGACGGCGCTCGTCGGGGCGGGCGCCGACCTCGACGTGGCGAGCACGGTGGCCCGTGCATCCGCCGCCGGGGTGATCGTCCGGTCCGTGGCCCCCTTCTGCATTGACACGCCGGTGCGGGAGGGGATCATGCTCGGCTACGGCGGCATCGGCACCGACCGCATCGCCAGCGGGCTGCGCCAGCTCGAGGCCGCCCTGCGAGGCGGCCCCGCATGATGAGGCGGCCATGCGCAGTGAGGTGGCCATGCACAGTCAGGCGGCCCGGCGCGGGTCCGGGTAACCCGGTTACCGGCCGGGGCGGTCGTACGGGAGAATCGGACCGTGACCGCCCTACCCGGCTCGCCCTCCACCAGCTCGTCCGATTCGCCCACCTCGGGCCGGCCCGACGTGATCGACGACCTGTTGTGGCGAGGGCTGCTGCAGGACTCCACCGACCTGGATGAGTTGCGCAAGCACCTGGCCGCGGGCCCGGTCACGTTCTATGTCGGCTTCGATCCGACCGCCCCGAGCCTGCAGGTCGGCAACCTGGTGCAGATCCTCACGGCCCGGCGGCTGCAGCGGGCCGGCCACCGCCCGCTGCTGCTGGTCGGCGGGGCCACCGGCCTCATCGGCGACCCGAAGGCCGAGGGTGAGCGGGTCCTCAACGACGAGTCGGTGGTGGCCGGCTGGGTCGAGAAGTTCCGCCGGCAGCTCGCGCCGTTCTTCGACTTCGAGGGCCCGGCCGCGGCCCGGCTGGTGAACAACCTCGACTGGACCGCGCCGCTGACCGCGATCGAGTTCCTGCGGGATATCGGCAAGCACTTCCCGGTCAACCAGATGATCAACCGGGAGGTGGTGAAGGCCCGGCTGGAGTCAGGGATCAGCTTCACCGAGCTGAGCTACCAGATCCTGCAGGCGCACGACTTCTACCAGCTCAACCAGCGCTACGGCTGCACCCTGCAGCACGGCGGCTCGGACCAGTGGGGCAACATCCTGTCCGGTGTGGACTTCTGCCGCCGGCGCGGAGTCCGGGGCGTGCACGGCTTCACCACGCCGCTGATCACCCGGGCCGATGGCACGAAGTTCGGCAAGAGCGCGGCCGGCATGTCGCTGTGGCTCGATGCGTCGATGACGAGCCCGTACGCCTTCTACCAGTTCTGGGTCAACGCGGAAGACGCCGACATCGTCAATTACCTCAAGGTGTTCAGCTTCGCCGATCGGGAGCGCATTGAGGAGCTGGCCGAGCTGACGCGGACGAGCCCGGCGCAGCGGGCCGCCCAACGGTTCCTCGCCGAGGAGCTCACCACCCTGGTGCACGGGGCCGACGAGTGCGCCCAGGTGGTCGCCGCCTCCCAGGCGCTCTTCGGTCGCGGGTCGCTGCAGGACCTCTCCCCGGCCACGCTGCACGCGGCCCTCACCGAGGCTGGCCTGATTACGGTGAAGGGCGAGCTGCCGCCGGTGGCGACGCTGCTGCGCGACACGGGTCTGGCGTCGAGCCTGAACGACGCTCGGCGGACGATCGCCGAGGGCGGGGCATATGTCAACAACGAACGGGTGACCGACACCGCCGCCACGGTGGACGCGAGCCAGCTGCTGCACGGGCGCTACCTCGTGCTGCGCCGCGGCCGCCGCAACGTCGCTGGCGTGGAGCACACCAACTGATCGCCCTTCGGGTACAAGATCACAACCTGGGCTGGAGGATGGTTCCGTGGCGAACCGGGACGACCGTGCGCGCCGCGGCGGCGAGGGGGCCGAGCGCGGGGCGCGGCAGGGCGCGCGCTGGGGCCGTACGGTCCGCGGTGGCGGGCGGACGGGCCGCGACGCCTCGCCCCGGGACGCCCGACCGGAGCGGTGGCGCGACCGGGGGC
>JADGGF010000588.1 GCA_019690055.1 Micromonosporaceae bacterium | reverse complement strand
GGCGGGGAGCATCGACCGCTCGACGGAGTGAACCGGCGGCAACATCCACAGACGGCATCCACAGTGGACGAAAACGGGGGCGCAGAGCTCGCCGACGGGTCAGAAAGGTAACCGACATGAAGATTCGCGCGCTGGTCGACGGGATCGAGCGGGCGGCGGTACTGGACCGACCGGGCAACCGGCTGCAGTCGGTCGTGACAAAGGTGCTGCGCGGACGGGTCCGCGACCTATTGCACGGGGTGTGGCTCGGCCACCCCATCCATCCCATCGTCGTCCTGGTGCCCATCGGGTCGTGGCTGAGCGCGTCGCTGCTCGATGTGCTGCGTATCAACCACAAGGCTCCCACCGCCCTGGTCGGGGCGGGCAGCGCCGGAGCGGTCGCGGCGGCGATCACCGGCCTCAACGACTGGTCGTCCCTGACCCGCGAGCAGCGCCGCACCGGGCTGGTGCACGCCACCGTCAACACGATCGCCCTCGGGCTGCAGGTCGCGTCACTGGCCGCTCGCCGCCGCGGTGACCTGCGCACGGCGCGTTGGCTCAGCTACGCCGGCCTGGCCACGGTGGGCTTCGGCGGTTACCTGGGCGGCCACCTCAGCTACCGGCAGGCGGCCAGCGTCAACCAGGCCGAGCCACTCCTGCGCCGCATCCCCGAGGGGTGGCACGCGGTGTGCGACCTGGAGGCGTTGACCCCGGGCCGGCCCCAGGTGCACCACATCGACGAGGTACCGGTCCTGGTGGTCCGCAACAGCAACGACGACGTCACGGTGATGATCGAGCGCTGCGGCCACGAGACCGGTCCGCTCGGTGAGGGCGAGGTACGCCACATCGACGGTGCCGACTGCGTGGTCTGTCCGTGGCACGGCAGCACGTTCCGGCTCACCGACGGCATCGCCGTCCACGGGCCGGCCGCCACGACCCAGCCGCTGCTGCGTTCGCGGGTCCGCGACGGTCTGGTCGAGGCCGCCCTGCCCTGACCGCTCTCCCACGCGCTGCTCTCCCACGAGGCCCCCGCACAGGCCCGTGGGAGGGCCGTGCTGGGCCAGGCCACGATCGAGATCGATGCCCGGTCAGGTAGGCAATCTCGTCGATACCGATGATGAGAAAGGCGTACACCTAGAGGCACGTCGATAATTCCGTACGCGTCGGCCAGGGTCGACGCTGATGACGCCAGCGTGCGTCGGTAACGCCAACGCCGGGCCGGGCCCGGCGTTCATCGTCTACGGCCTCGCGATCGTCTCGTTGGTCGCGCTGCGCTCCCCTCTCCCGCCGCCGGCTCGATTGGCTCGGCGGCGTCCAGCGTTGTCCGGTGCTGTCTGGCGCTGTCCGGCGGTGTCCGGTCGTGTTCGGAGCGCGCCCGGAAACGGGCTGGCAGCGCCGAAACTGGGCCTGTCCGCGCCCGCGGCCGGCTGCACCAGACCACGCAATGACCATTGCCGTGACCTCTGGGTCAGCAGCCGCCAACTCAGAGAGGAATCTGCATGACGCTACGCGTGCGCCGTCTCCGAAGAACCGCACTCTTCGCTGGGACGCTCACCGCCCTCACGGTCGTCGGTACCCTCACCGCCGTCCCAGCCGCCGCCGCCCCGATCGGCGAGCCACTGATCAACATGAACGGCTCCGACCCCCATGCCTGGAACTGCTACGACGCCGCCACGCAGCGGTCCGGCATCTGCCTCACCGCGTCCCAGGACATGGGCAACAGCGCCTACCCGGGCAACGACTACCCGATGCAGAACACGAACATGTGGTTCCTGCCGGCCACCAGCGACCCCTCGATCCCGGGCAACTGGTTGCCCCGTGGGAATGCAACCGGAAGCCCGAAGATCTTCGACGAAGGGGGTTGGGTGGGCGAGGCCCCCAACGCGTACCACCTGTGGGCGCCGGCGACGTGGAACTACCAGGGTAAGCACTGGCTCTTCGTGCCGGACGTCCTGAACAAGAGCGACGTGCCACCGCCCGCGACGGGTATTCACACGTCATCGAGGATCGGCGTGGCCAGCAGCAATGGCCCCTTCGGGCCGTACACCTGGCAGCGTCAACTCGACCTGGGGACATACAACGGCGGTTACGCGAGTGACCCCTCCCCGTACCAGGAACTGACCCAGCTGTGGCTCGCGTACGCCGACGGCGACTGGGGCACGGGGAACAACTACCCGTGCGGCGGCATCTCGATCACCCAGCTGGACTGGTCGCCGACTCAGGGGATCACCGGCTCGATCAACCCATCCGCCAACCACCGGGTCACGTTCACCTTCCCCAATGGCCAACGGCCGTCCTGGTGGAACGGCTGCGCCAACAACACCAAGCCCTACCTCGAAGGCCCGGAACTCTACTCGTTCCCCAACGCCGACGGCACCCGCGGCTACGACTACGTCCTGCTGTTCGCCATCAAGCCCAGCAGCACGCCACCGGAGTGCGCCACCTCCCGTGGACAGCCGGGCACGGCCAATTCGGTGATCGCGTACGCCACGGCGACAACGCTGAGCAGCCTGACGTTCCAGTACCGGGGCATCATCGTGTGTGGATCACGCGATTCGTGGACGAACCAGGCATCGATGGCCCGGTTCGCCAACGGCCGGTACGTGCTCTTCTACCACGATGCCGGGCCGGCGAACCCCAGTGGCAACCCGCCGACCTACTGGAACCGCACGCTGCGGGCCCAGTGCGTCGACTACAACCCCAATACCGGCACGTTCTCCAACATCCCGATCGTGCGGGCGCCCAACAAGTCCAGCCTGCGCTCCTGCTGGAGCTCCTGATCCGCAGCGGGGGGCGGTGGGGGGGGCCCCCGCCCCCCCCCCCCCCGCGCCCGCGGGGGGCGCGGGGG
>JADGGF010000587.1 GCA_019690055.1 Micromonosporaceae bacterium | reverse complement strand
CCGCCCGGGCCGACGCCGCGGCCCGGGCCGATGTGGGGACCCGCCCGAAGCTGCTGGTCGTCGAGGACGACCCCAACATCGTCGAGCTGCTTTCGGCGAGTCTGAGATTCGCTGGCTTCGATGTATCTGCCGTCACCAACGGCGCCCAGGCCGTGACCGAGGCGCGGCGGTCCCACCCGGATCTCGTGGTGCTCGATGTCATGCTGCCCGACCTGGACGGCTTCGAGGTGATCCGCCGGATCCGCGACGCGGGTGTGCGCACGCCGGTGGTGTTCCTCACCGCGCGGGACGCCACTGAGGACAAGGTGCGTGGCCTGACCCTGGGCGGCGACGACTACGTCACCAAGCCGTTCAGCCTCGAGGAGCTGACCGCCCGCATCCGGGCCGTGCTGCGCCGCACCGCAGGCGAGCGGTCGGAGTCGGCCGTGCTGAGGTTCGCCGACCTCGAGCTGGACGAGGAGTCGCACGAGGTGCGCCGCGGCGGCACGCTGGTCTCGCTGTCGCCGACCGAGTTCAAGCTGCTGCGGTACCTGATGCTCAACGCCGGCCGGGTGCTGTCGAAGGCCCAGATCCTCGACCACGTGTGGCAGTACGACTTCCGGGGCGACGACTCGATCGTGGAGTCGTACATCTCCTACCTGCGACGCAAGGTCGACACGGTGGAGCCGCGCCTGATCCACACGCTGCGCGGCGTCGGGTACGTCCTGCGTCTGCCGTCGTGACCGCGCCCGCTCCGCCGGCCTGGCCCGCTGGGCAACCCGCCCCCGCCCCCAACGCCGGCCAGCGCCTGATCGCCGCCGTCCGGGGCGTGGTGGCCCGTACGCCGCTACGGGTCCGGCTGGTCACGGTCATGCTGGCCCTGGTCGCGATGGCGCTCGTCGTGATCGGCTCGGCCGGCGCGCTGTACCTCCGCGCCCACCTGGTGGAACGGGTGGACGGGCAGCTCGCCTACCAACTCGAGGCGTACGGACGCAATCTCAACCGGATCCCCTGCCAACCCACCGAGGTGCTGATCCCCAGTGATTTCCTGGTGGCCCTCTGGCAGCCGTGTCAGGTCGTGGCGTACGACCGCAGCACGTATACGCCCCAACAGATCCCTGACCTGTTCAGCGAGCCGCCGCGGCTCGACCGGCCCTACACGGTGGCGTCCGTGGACGACAGCCACCGGTGGCGGGTGCTGGCCCGCCAGACGTCGTCCGGGGTGGTGTTCATCGTCGCCGAGGATCTGGCCAATGTGGACAGTGCCATCGACCGCCTCGTGCTGGCCAACATCCTCATCGGCACGCTGGTCCTGGTCGTCCTGGCGCTGCTCGGCGTGTGGCTGGTGCGGATGAGCCTGCGTCCGCTCGACGACATCGAGCAGACCGCCGTGGCGATCGCCCGGGGCGACCTGACCCGACGGGTGCCGGTGGGGGAGCCGACGACCGAGCTGGGCCGCCTCTCGTACGCGCTCAACGCGATGCTCAGCCAGATCGAGTCGGCGTTCCGCGCCCGGTCCGCGTCCGAGGCCCAGGCCGTCCGGTCCGAGCAGCGTATGCGTCAGTTCGTGGCCGACGCCTCGCACGAGCTGCGGACCCCGCTCACCTCGATCCGCGGCTTCGCCGAGCTGTACCGCCAGGGGGCGGCGGCCGACAAGGACGAGGTCGTGCGCCGCATCGAGGACGAGGCCGCCCGGATGGGCCTGCTCGTCGAGGATCTGCTCCTGCTCGCCCGCCTCGACGAGGAACGCCCGCTGCGGATCGAGCCGGTCCACCTCGTCGAGCTGATCAACGACGCCGCCGCGGCGGCCCGCGCGGTCGCGCCCGACCGCGCCATCGACGTGGAACTGGGCGAGGCGGCGGGCAGCCTCGTGGTCTCCGGTGACCAGGCCCGACTCCGCCAGGTGGTGGGCAACCTGGTGACCAACGCGTTGACCCACACCCCGCCGGGCACGCCGGTGACGCTGCGCCTGTACGCCGAGGAACCGCCGGCGCCCGGAGCAGTGCCGCCGCCTGGAGCGGTGCCGCCACCCGGAGCAGCGCCAGCGCCTGGAGCAGTATCGCCACCCGGAGCAGCGCCAGCTCCTGGAGCAGTACCGCCCGGTGCAGCGCCGCCGCCCGGTCCGGCCCCTCAGCGATTCGCCATGATCGAGGTCGCCGACCGCGGTCCCGGTCTGACTCCCGAGCAGGCCGAGCAGGTCTTCGAGCGCTTCTACCGGGTCGACAAGGCCCGCACACGTCGGGCCACCGGTGCCCCCGGCCTGCCGCACAGCGGCGCCGGCCTGGGCCTGGCGATCGTGGCCGCACTGGTCACCGCGCACCACGGCACCGTCGATGTCGTCACCGCACCCGGCCGGGGAGCCACCTTCCGGGTCCGTCTTCCGCTCGCCAGCCCGGACGCCGCCTGAGCGCCTTACCGAGCGCCGTGATGCCCTGACCTCTTGCGCGTCGACCGCCCTTGCCCTGCCCTGAAAGTCACTTTCTGGGCACCTACACACCCCCACCCTGCCCTGAAAGTCACATTCTTGGCATTGGAGGGTGGGCACCTTTCGAGGCTGGGCGCCTTCGGGTGATTCGTCGACTCCCAGCGAGATTTCAGGTGGTCGTCAGTCGTGCCGAAGGTCGGCCAGGCAAGCTCGTCATCATGAGTGAGAATCCGACGAACCAGGCCGGCCCGGAGCCGGCCGCTTCGGCTGCCCCACCGACCAATCCGGTGGCTCCGGCCGATGCCTCCGTGGCGGCTGCGCCCGAGTCCGTCCAGCCGAGCGCCACTCCGCCCAACCCGGCTGGACCGACCTCGGTCCAATCGCCCCCCGGCTCGTCGGCGCCTTCTCCCGGCGGTCTCACCCCTGCCCCGTCGCCGGCCAGCCCGGCGCCGGGGGGTGATAAACAAA
>JADGGF010000586.1 GCA_019690055.1 Micromonosporaceae bacterium | reverse complement strand
GGGTAACCCCCCACCGCCGGGAGTGTCGCGGCGAGCCCGGGACCCCGGCCAGGGACGCGGGGCCGAGCCGGGGGGCTATGGCTAGGGGGGCTATGGCTAGCCGGCTAGGCCAAGCCGGCTAGCGGCAGCATCGACCCGTCAGGAAGGCACCACGTCAGCGTCCGGAAGGCACCACCTCAGCGTCAGGAGTCGCCGCCCCGCAGCAGGCGCCACAGGTCGGACGGCGAGCTGACGTCGAAGGTGAGCCACAGTGTCAGCAGGACGACACCCGTGACGAAGGCCATGCCCGACGCCGCGACCAGGCCACGGACGAACAGGCTCTGCCGCAGCACCCAGCGCCACCAGCGCTCGAGCTGCCGACGGGTGAAGGCCAGCAGCCGCTGGGCCCAGACGAACTCCAGGGCGAGGATGGCGAGCCCGGTCAGGACGATGAGCCACCCGGGGCCGGGAAAGGGGATGAGGATGATGCCGACGACCACCACGGCCGTGCCGACGACGGCGGTAGCGACCTGGAGGGTGATGCGGCCAGCACGGGTCGAGCGCAGCCGGGACCGGTAGGCGCTGATGCGTTGCGTGACGTCACCCACCTTTTGTCGGATTCCACCATCCCGTTCCTGAAGCACCATGCGTCACTCCAGCCGCCCCGTGCACGTTTACGAGGACAGACAGTACGACGTTCCGGCAACGCTGGCGACTCGCCTCCGCGGTGTCGAAACCGCCGAAACCGCAAGCCGTGGACGACTACGGACAGTGATCCAAGGCTTCCTAACACGACCGGGTGAGAGATCATTGATGGCATCGCACCACGATGACGACGGCCTGAATATGGGACTGCGGGGCAGCGGGGGCGCCTCGCAGCAGGGCCGGGGGGAGTCAGCCATGAGTGCCATTCGTCCGCAGACCGTCGAGGTCGAGACATCGCTTCGGCTCGTGGCACCCGACGCGACCGCGTTGCCGGTGCGCGCCAGCCTACGGTATGACCCGGCCGACCCGTACGCGGTCCACGTCCTGTTCCACGCGGACAACGCGACCGGTGAGACCGTGAGCTGGTCCTTCGCACGGGAACTGCTGGTCACCGGGCTCGATGAGCCGGCCGGCATCGGCGATGTGCGGGTGTGGCCATGGGCGACGCCCCGTGGGGACTTCGTCGCCCTGGCCCTGTCTTCGCCGGATGGCAACGCGCTCTTCGAGGTACCGCGCAGCGTGCTGGTGCGCTTCCTGCGGCGTACGTACGTGGTCGTGCCGCGCGGTCGCGAAACCGACCACCTCGACGTCGACGCGGCGCTTGTCCGCCTGCTGGCCGGTCGGTGACGCCGGCAGCCACCCCACACCAGTTCTTCTGACACCTGACCCGGCACCGACGCGCCGGCCGCCGGGCACCCGAATGACACCCCGGCCGAGCATGACAGCCCGGCCGTCCGGGTGACGATCAACTAGTGGGCTACCCCGGGGTGGGTACCCGGTCGCACCAGGCCCGACCCGTAGGCGGCGATGACGAGCTGCGCGCGGTCCCGGGCATCGAGTTTGCCGAGCAGCCGACCGATGTGCGTCTTGACAGTGGCCAGG
This sequence comes from Micromonosporaceae bacterium, assembly GCA_019690055.1. GTDB lineage: Bacteria > Actinomycetota > Actinomycetes > Mycobacteriales > Micromonosporaceae > DATBGZ01. The sequence goes on along the minus strand of JADGGF010000586.1, from coordinate 1,309 downwards.
CTGAGGTGCAGGTACTCGGCGATCTCGTGGTTGGACAGTCCGCGGGCGATGAGCAGCAGGACCTCCCGTTCCCGGTCGGTCAGCCGGTCCAAGCCGCGGCCGCCGACGTGGGCCGGTGGGCCGGCCGCCGGACCGCGTGACGAGCGAGTACGCCACGGGCACGCGTCGCCGGCGTCGGCGACGAGCCGAACTTCGCCCGCCCCTACGGACCGTGGGCCGGGACGGCGATCCTGGCACTGTGGACGGTCGCGGCGCTGGTCGCCGGCGGGTTCGCCCTGTGCCGCCGGGACGTCTGAGCGCTCCCGGGTCACAGCCGGCGGAGCCCTTCCAGCACGCGTTCCAGGATGTGAATGCGTTCGTGGGGCAGGTCGTCGTCCGTGCTCGGCTGGTGCAGGGTGAGCAGCTGCTCGTCGAGCATCTCGGTGACGAGCACGTTGGCGACGCCGAGCGGCACGCGCAGGTGGGCGGAGATCTCGGCCAGCGAGTGCGGTTGGGCGCAGAGCTGGGCGATCCGGTGCTTGTGGTGGCCGCTCTGGTGGGCCAGCTGGTGACCCTGACCGGTGGTGACGAGGACCGCTTCGAGGGCGAGGTCGTCGATGGGCTGGGCCTGCCCGCGGGTGAGGGCGAACGGCCGGACCAGTTCGCCGCGCGGGTCCGACTCCCCCGTGTGCACGCTGGCCTCCGTCCCCTGTCAGGCACGCATGGTGGCGCCGGCCGATGACGACGCTGGTCGACTACAGGGTTCGCGGGACACGTTGATCGGGGTCGAGGACGTCCCCGACCCGATCGGCGAGCAGGCCCAGCGTGTAGCCGACGTGACCCATGTCGGCGTCGGGACGGGTGACCGCGAGCAGGTTGCCGCGGGCGCCGAGCGACATGACGATCACGAAGCCGTTGTCGGTGTCGATGATGTGCTGACGAACCGTGCCGGTGTGCAGGAACGCCGCCACGCTGTGGGTGAGGCTGGCCAGTCCGGCGGCGACGGCGGCGAGCCGGTCGGCGTGGTCGCGGGGCAGACCGGCGGAGTGGGAGATGAGCAGGCCGTCGACGGAGACGGCGATGGCGTGGCGAACGTCGGGCACCTCCTGGGTGTAGGCGGTGAGCAGGTAGTCGGTGTCCGGCCGGGTCGTGGGCGCTGTCATCGTCGTGTCCGTCCTATCGCTCGATAGCCACATTTCGTCGCTTTGCGGGATCGGTGCTATTGACCGATGAGGTTGTCGGGGTAGGTGCGCTGGTGACGGGCGCGCTGCACGCCGGCCTGGTAGGCGGAGAGGCGGTCGCGCGTCTGCTCCAGCGGGCGGCGCTGGGT
>JADGGF010000037.1 GCA_019690055.1 Micromonosporaceae bacterium | reverse complement strand
GGTGGGCTCGGAGCGGGGGCGGCTGGCGCGACGGCCGGGGTTGCGACCAAGACCACGCTACTTACGACGACCACCGCCGGAGCGGCCGCCGCAGCCGCTCCCGCCACCGGCGGTACCAGCCTGGTCATCGCGGGCTCGGTGGTCGGCGCCGCCGCCGTCACGACCCAGATCGGCGCCTCCCTCAAGCGAACGGTCACCAACCACATGGATGAGGACAACGAATGAGCGACCAACCAGCCACGCTGCGGACCTATGGAGGCTGGCGGCGCAGCCGAGGGATGGGTCTGCTCGGCCTCGGCCCCGTCCAGACTCTCGTCGTCCTCGGCGCCATCGTAGTGATGATCATCTCAACCATGATCAGCATCCGCGCGTTCGCGGTGACCGGGCCGCTGGCCCTGGTGATCGTGGCCGGGAACCTCCTGCAGTGGGACGGGGTACCCCTCATGTACGGAATACGTGAACGCCTGCGCTGGCTGGTCGGCTCGACCCGGGCCCGCACGGTCTACCGGGGCGGGGTGATGGCGGCCGGTGAGCACGCCTGGCAACTGCCCGGCGTCCTGGCTCCGACAACGCTGCTCACGGTGCAGGACCGCAACGGCGGTGACTTCGGCGTGGTGTACAACCGGCGGTTGGGCACGATGACCGTCACCCTGCGCTGCGCCGCCACCTCCACCTGGCTGGTCGACCCCGAGGCGGCCACCAGCTGGGTAAGCAACTGGGGCGCCTGGCTGGCCAGCCTTGGATACCTACCTATCGTAAAATTTGTATCGGTAACCGTAGATACAGCGCCCGACCCGGGCTCCCGACTCGCCGACTACGTGGCCAGTCGGGCGCTACCGAGCGCACCGGCGTCGGCCCGGAGGGTTCTGCAGCAGCTGGTCGAGCTCTCGCCGGCCGCTGCGGCGGACGTGGAGACCCGGGTCTCCATCACCTTCGCGCCCGACGCGGCGGCCTCGAAGCCACGCACGCTCGACGACGCGCTCGTCGAGATCAGCCGGGTGCTGCCCGGCCTGCAGGACGGGCTCGGGGCGTGCGGCCTGACCGTGCTGCGCCGGGCGACCGCCACCGACCTGATGTCGATCGTCCGCGCGGCCTACGAGCCGGCGTCGCGCGGCGATCTGGTCCGGATGCTGTCCCGGCTCTCCCCCGACGACGTGGGGCAGTTCCTGGACTGGCAGACGGCCGGGCCCGTCGCGGCCGACGAGGCCCGGGGCCACTACGTCCACGACGGTGCGGTGTCCGTGTCGTGGGCCTGGCACGAGGCCCCGCGCCAACAGGTACCCGCCGACGTCCTGGCCCGGCTCCTGGGACCCGGTCGCTTTCCCAAGCGGGTCTCCCTCATCTATCGACCGTTCCTCGCGGGCGACGCGGCCCGGGTGGTTGAGCGGGAGGTGAACGCGGCTGAGTTCCGCTCGGCGCTCAACCGGGCGAAGAAGCGGGACGACTCGGCCCGGGACCTAGCCGACCGGGAGCGCGCGCTGCGCAACGCCCGGGAGGAGGCCGTCGGGGCCGGCGTCGGCCTGCTCAGCCTGTTCGTGACCGTCACCGTGTTCGATGAGGCCGACCTCGGCCAGGCGATCGCCGATGTGGAGTCCCGGGCCGACACGGGCAAGATCCGGTTGCGCCGCATGTGGGCGTCGCAGGCCGCGGGCTTCGCCACCACCCTCCCGTGCGGGGTCTGCCCACCCGCCCTGGCGACGCAGTGGCCGCGATGATGCTTCGCAGCAAGCCGCCACGGTCCGACCGCCCGACCACGTCGCGGCCCACGACGCCGGTCGCCCCGGCCTGGGGCTGGAAGGGGGCCGGCGCCGGCCGGGCCGTCCACGTGGCTCCGGGTGCGGAGTACCAGGGAACGACCTACCAGCTGTGCGGCCTGTTCCCGTTCACCGCCGGCTCGGGCGCGCCCACCGTCGGGGTGCCGATCGGGCGCCACATGCTGTGGGGGGAGGTTGTCTGCCTCGACCCGCTGGAATGGCTGCGGGTCGGACTGGTGACCAATCCCGGTGTGTTCGTGCTCGGCCAGCCTGGCGTCGGCAAATCGACAATCGTCAAGCGGCTCATCACCGGCATGTCCGCCTTCGGCACCCGCATACTCGTGCTCGGCGACACCAAGCCCGACTACACCCGGCTGATCGAGTACCTGGGCGGCCAGGTGATCCGGGTCGGCCGCGGGCTGGACCGGATCAACCCGCTCGACTCCGGACCGCTCGGCGCCGCCCTGGCCAAGATGACCGGGACCGATGCCGCCCAGGTCCGCCTCGAGGTCCGCGGGCGGCGGCTGTCGCTCATGCTGGCGCTGTGCACGCTGGTCCGAACCGAACGGGTCACCAACACGGAGGAGATCATCCTCGGTCGGGCCATCGACGTGCTGACCGAGCGGCTGGAGCGGGACCCGACGGTTCCGGACGTGCTGCGCCTCATCGAGGAGGGGCCGGACGAGATGCGGGCCGCGGCCCGGGCCAGGTCGGTCGAGGACTACTACCGCCGAGTCGACGAGCTCGTCCCGACACTGGCTCTGCTGTGTGAGGGAAGCCTGCAGGGGGTCTTCGACGGGCCCACCAGCAAGCCTATCGACTTCGATGCCCCGGCGGTCAGCGTCGACATCTCGCACGTCGCTGCGGCGGGCGACCAGCTCGTCGCGGCGGCCATGCTCTCGGTGTGGGCCTACGGCTTCGCCATGGTCGACGCCGCCGCCGTCCTCGCCGAGCATGGTCTGGCCCCACGCCGGCAGTTCCTCGGCGTCATGGACGAGCTGTGGCGTGCCCTGCGGGGCGCCTCGGGCCTGGTCGAGCACGCCGACGCGCTGACCAGGCTCAACCGCCAGCGGGGCATGGCTTCGATCATGGTGACCCACTCCCTGGCTGACCTCGACGCGCTACCGACCGACGAGGACCGGGCCAAGGCCCAGGGCTTCGTCGAGCGGTCGGCGATCAAGATTCTGGCCGGACTGCCGCCCAGGGAGCTGGAACGGGTGAACGAGGTCGTGAAGCTCAGCGGCCCCGAGCAGGAGCTGGTCGCCTCGTGGGCCGCGCCGGAGGCGTGGTTGCCGGGCTCGGTGCACCCCGGGCGGGGCAAGTACCTGGTCAAGACCGGAGAGCGGCCGGGCCTGCCCGTGTCCCTGTTCCTGGTGGGCGACGAGTGGACCCTCTACGACACGGATGAGGCGGTACGGCGATGAGCTCCGACAACAGCAGCGCAATCAGCGCCTGGCTGGGCCTGCTCCTGGGGGCGCTCGGTGTGGGCGCGGTCTGGCTGCTCTGGCTCGCCGGGCAGCTCTCCTCGGTCGTCTCCGGGAACGGCTGGCCCGACTCCTCGCCGAGCGACGCCTTTGGGGTGGTGCCGGTGCTGGTCTCGGCGCCGGACGACCTTGCGCAGGCCTGGCCGCCAGAGGCCGCCGCCCTGCTCGGATCCACCCGGCAGATATATGTGATCTTCGCTGTGTTGCTCGTGCTCGCGACGGGGTTCGTCGCGCTGCTGGCGTGGGCCGGTCTCGCGTGGCGCCGGCGGCGCGGATTCCGCTGGGGACGGCTCGGCTTCGCCTCGGGCTACGAGATCCGGCGGCTGCTGGGCTACCGCGCCCTCATGCGACGGGCCGCCGCCGTCCGGCCGGCACTGTCCACAGCGGACAAGATCGACCCGCTCCAGGTCGGCTACTACCTGGGGCGCGACGTGCGCTCCCGGCGGCGGGTGTACAGCTCGGTCGAGGATCCTGTCCTCATCATCGGCACGTCCGCCAAGGGCAAGGACAGCCAGTTCGTCGCACCGCTCACCATCGACGCCCCCGGCGCCTGCGTGGTCGTCTCGAGCCAGCTCGAGACATTCACCACCACCTTTGGTCCCCGTTCCGAAATGGGCTCGGTCTATGTCTTCGACCCCGACAACATGACCGGCTGGCCCGACCGGATCAGGATGAACCTTGTCTGGGGCGCGAGAACGCCGACCGTCGCCGACGACATGGCCACGGACCTGGCCAGTTACGCCGGGTACCACATGGGCAGCGTGCGCGAGCCCTATCGCGACGCCGGCTACTTCTCGGCCACCGCGGCGGTGGTGATCCTGCGGTGCTACCTGCACGCGGCCGCGCTTCACGGCCGCACCATGATCGACGTGGTGCGCTGGACACGAGACCCGCTCGACCCGGAGCCGGTGGCGCTCCTACGGCAGGCGGAGGCGGCGGGCGTGGGCGCGCCTGGCTGGGCGGCCGAGTTGGAGGCACTCACCCGCACCGATCAGGAAGCCCGGACCGCGATGTGGGCCACCGCATCCCAGTGCCTGCGGTTCCTGCACAACCGGCCGATCCTCGAGCAGTTCTCGGCCGGCCCAAACGAGGTGTTCGACGTGGCCTCGTTCGTCTCCGGCCGCAACACGCTGTACCTGCTGGCCAAGGACAGGGGTGACCACCCGGTTACGCCAGGCATGCACATCCTTCTCCAGTCGATCTACGGGCGGGCCATGGCGGCCGCGTCGGCGCTGCCCGGCCGTCGCCTTGAGCCCCCGCTGACCGTGGAGATCAACGAGGCGGACAGCATCATGCCGATGTCCACGCTGCCGCGGTTCATGTACCTCACCGCCAAGTCGTCGATCGCGACCCACGTGTACGTCCGGTCCCTGTCACAGATGAAGAGCCGCTTCGGCGAGAAGCCGACCCGCGGCCTTTGGGACGCGGCGGCGTACCGGATCATTCTCGGCGGCGGCGGCAACGTGGAGGACCTGGCCGAGATGTCGCGTCTCGTCGGCAACGTACGCCGACCGCCGCGCATCACCGACGCCGGCCATGAGGACGAGATCAGCCCGATCCTCACGATCGAGGACCTGCGCACCATGAAGTTCGGTCGGGCGGTGGTGATCGCCCGGAACGCGCGGCCGGTCGAGATCAAGCTCACCCCGTGGTGGAAGCGCCCGGACGGCGACGAGATCGCGACAGCCAAACGCGAGGTGGAAAAGATGCTCGACCGCCTGGCTCGGCAGGCGCCGCCGGACACTCGGGTGGAGGACTATGTCCGGGCCCACTCCAGGCCCGCCGGGTCGCTGCTTCGCCCGCCGTGACACCGTGGCGCCCCGCCCTGCGCTGCCAGCGCGCCGTCACCCGCGCACGGCCCGGCCGTGGTCACGGCCTATCCGGCGGCCGGTTCGGAGGCGATGACGGCAAGCAGCGCACCGACGACCATGAACGGTCCGAACGCCATCGGGGTGCTGCGGCTGGCCCGGCCGGTCGCGAGGAGCCCGACGCCGACGATCGCGGCGAACAGGAATCCTGCGAAAACGCCGCGGATCAGCGCGGACCAGGACAGGTAGGCGAGCACGCCGCCCACGAGGCCGGCGAACTTGACGTCGCCGAAGCCCAGGCCGGCCGGGTAGGCCAGCGCCACGAGGAGGAAGAGGCCGAAGAGGGCGGTGCCGCCGATGAGGGCCCGGGCGAACGACCACCAGTCCGCGCGCAGCCCGGCGGCAATGGCAAGCAAGGCCGCCAGCACCGGATAGGACGGGAGCACCAGCCGGTCGGGTAGCCGCTGCGTCTGCGCATCGATCAGCGCCAGGGCCAGGCCGACGGCGGCGAAGGCGAGCACGGCGGGCGCAGCGGCGAGCTGACCGAGCGCGGCGAGCCGGGCGTACAGCGCGATGAAGAGAACCGCGGTGCTCACCTCGATCAGCGGGCCACCGGGACGGAGCCGGGCCTTGCAGGCCGGGCACCGGCCGCGGTGCACCAGCCAGGCCACGACCGACAGGCCGGGCTGGGTGGGCTCGGCGCAGGCCGGGCAGCGCGACGACACGCGTCGCTCCGGGCGGGACAGCTGGGCGATCGCGACGTCCAGGAACGACCCGACGGCGAGGCCGGACAACCCGACGAATAGCAGCATCGGCACAGCCACGCGGTGAGGTTACGGGACGCGGTGTCGCCGGGACATCACGCGGCCCCGGGGGTCGAGCCACCGGCGGCGTGCCCGCGCCCGGCGACGACCACGCGGGCCCAAGCCGGAAACGCGGGATTACGCCCCCGGTACGGCGGTACCGCCGGGCGAGCCGTCGCGCAGCGACGTGACCTGCTGCAGGAACGCCCGGGTGCGGGGAAGCTGCGGATCACCGAGCACCTGCTCGGGCGGTCCTTCCTCCACAATGGACCCCCCGTCGAGGAAGCAGACGCGGTCGGCCACGCGGCGGGCGAAGCTCATCTCGTGCGTAGCGATGATCATGGTGGTCCCCGCCTCGCGCAGGTCCCGGATGGTGGCGAGCACCTCCCCGACGAGCTGCGGGTCCAGCGCCGAGGTCACCTCGTCGAGCAGCAACAGCCGCGGGTTGTTGACCAGGGCCCGAACGATCGCGACCCGTTGCTGCTGGCCGCCCGAGAGACGGTCCGGGTACTCCCGGGCGTGGCTGCGCAGGCCCACGCGGTCCAGCCAGGCGTACGCCTGCTCCTCGGCCTCCGCTTTTGACCTCTTGTGGACGCGGCGGGGCGCGAGGGTGATGTTGTCCAGCACGCTCAGGTGCGGGAACAGGTTGAACGCCTGGAAGACGATGCCGATGCGCTGGCGGACCTTGTCCGCGTTGATGCGCGGGTCGGTGATCTCCTCGCCGTCGAGCAGGATGTCACCGTCATCGACGGTTTCGAGCAGGTTGATGCAGCGGAGCAGCGTCGACTTGCCCGAGCCCGAGGCACCGATGAGCACGACCACATCGTGCTCGGCCACCGTCAGGTTCAGCCCGTCGAGCACCGCCGTGCCGCGGAAGACCTTGCGCACCGACCGGCACTCCAGCACGGGGGGCGGTTGCTCGCTCACCAGGCCCCCTCCGCCGACTGGCGCCGCGCGGCCCGGACGGTCACGGCGTCGGTCACCGCGACCAGCGGGATCGCGAGCAGGACGAAGAGCACGCCGGCCACGACGTACGGCGTGTAGTCGAACGTCTCGATGGAGGCGATCTGCGCCGCCCGGATCGCGTCGATCGGACCGGCGAGCGAGATCAGGCCCACGTCCTTCTGCAGCGCCACCAGATCGTTGAGGATCGGCGGCGCCACCCGCCGCACCGCCTGGGGCAGCACGACGTACCGCATGGTCTGACCGTACGTCAGGCCGAGCGACCGGGCGGCGGCGCGCTGGCTCGGGTGCACGGACTCGATGCCGGCGCGGAACACCTCGGCGAGGTAGGCGCCGTAGGTGATGACGAGCGCGATCCCGCCGAGCACCAGCACCGATGGCGTGCCCTGCAGCCGCAGCCCGGGCACGCCGAACACGAACAGGTAGAGCACGATGATCAGCGGCGCGCCCCGGAAGACGTACGTGTACGACGTCGCCAGGACGCGCAGCGGGAAGAACACGCTCGGCCGCAGGGTCCGTACGAGCGCGATCGCCAAGCCGAGCGCGAGCGCCCCGAGCGCGCAGAAGACGAGCAGCCGGACGTTGAGCCACAGCCCCTTCAGGATGGCGGGCAGGTACCGCCAGGCCACCTGTGGATCGAAGAACCTCGCCTGGACCCGGTCCCAGCCGGGGGCGTTGACGATGGCGAGGCCGAGCAGCAACCCGACGCACAGGGTGGAGACGGCGGCGACGACGACCGATCGAATGGTCTGGCGGCGGCGGTAGGCCATCCGCTCGAGCTGTCGCCCGCTCGGCGAATGGCCTACCACCTCAGACATCGTGTCCAGCACTCCTACCAACTCAGGCGAGCTCGGGCGCGCCCGCGACGTCCGCCAGCCACTCGGCCTCCAGGTCGGCCAGCGTGCCGTTCGCCCGCAGCGCGTCGACCGCCTGGCTCACGCACGCGGTGAGCGGGGAGTCCTTGTCGAGCAACAGCCCGAACTGCTCCGGCGTCTCACCGGCCGGCTGCGGCACCTGGCCGACGATCACGCCGTTGTCCAGCTCGACCGCCGTGATGTAGAAGGCGGTCGGCAGGTCGAACACCGCGCCGTCGATGGTGCCGTTCATCAGCTGCTGCACGACGTCCTCGTTGGTGTTGAGCACGGCCGGCTCGACCGTCGGCTTGATGACGTCGACGATGGTCTGGTAGCTCGTGGTCCCCACCTGGGCGCCCAGCTTGGCGTTGGCCAGATCGGCCAGCGAGGTCGCGCCGGCGATGGGCGAGCCCTCGACGGTGACCACGACCTGCCGCACGTCGTAGTACGGCGAGGAGAAGTCCACCGCCTCGCGGCGCTCCTCCGTGATGGAGAACTGGTTGATGTCGAAGTCGAAGTTCTTCGGGCCCGGCTGGATCGCGGCGTTGAACGGCACCCGCACCCAGGTGACCTCGGCGTCGGTGAAGCCGAGCTGCTCGGCCACCGCGTAGGCGACCGCCGCCTCGTAGCCCTGCTTGCTCTCGGGCGCGTTGTCCAGCACCCACGGCGGGAAGGACGGGTCGTCGGTGGCGATGGTCAGCCGCCCCGGCGTCTTGGTCGGTAGGTTCTCCTTCGCGCACGCGTCAGTGCCGGTCGGCGTCGGCGCGGGCGTCTCCTGCGGGGCGCAGGCGGCCGCGCCCAGCACGGCGGCGACGGCCGCGCCGACCACCGAGGCTCGGCGTATTGTCCACTCGCTAGGCATATATCCTCACTCTAGGTAAAGGGAAGTTCCCCGCGCGGAATAGTAGGTTTTCCCGAGCCCACCCGGCCACGGGGAAAACGGCGATCTGCACCACTGCGCCCGCCGCCGCGGCTCACCCATCGCCGCCTCCGCCCGCCGGACCAACCGTCGCGGGCGCGCTGGCCGGGCCCTCATTCCACGTGCGGTCCAGACCGCTGACGCAGTAGCCGTACGGCCCCGGCCCGCCGGGCACGTCGACGATGCTCTGCTCACCGTCGCCGGTCGCCCGCACCGTCGCCACGAGCTCCGCGGTCGCATCGCCCTCGCCGTAGCGGTAGATCGCGTACGACGTGGCCCCCTCGCCCTGCCACCGCAGGGTGACCTGCCCATCCTCGTCCACAGTGGACTCGATGATCACCGGCTGCGGCGGCGGCGCGGCCGGCAGCTGCGGCATGACCGCGGGCAGCGCGGGCGCGTAGTAGTGCGCGTCCCGGTAGCGCGTCACCGCCCCCAGCACGTCGTTGCGGATGCTGTGCGCGGTGTAGTGCACACCGCCCGTCACCGGGTACTGCTTGTTGAGCGTCAACTGCCGGTCCAGCTCGGCCGGATCGGACCACGCGCCCGGCTCCCCGATGCGGTAGTCACCGTGCCCGATCCACAGCTGCACCCGGGTGCCCTCGATCTGCTGCGACCACCACGCCACGAGCGTCGCGTAGTCCGCCCGGTCGAAGCCGATGTGCCAGTAGAGCTGGGGGGCGATGTAGTCCAGCCACTCCTGTCTCACCCACTTACGCGTGTCGGCGTAGATCTCGTCGTACGCCGACAGCCCGCGGGTCTGCGAGCCCAGCTCCGGGTCGTTGCTGACGTTGCGCCAGATGCCGAACGGGTTGATGCCGAACTTCACCCAGGGCTTGAGTTCCTTGATGCGCTCGCTCATCTCCCGCACGAACGTGTCCACATTGGCCCGTCGCCAGTCGGCCCGGCTCATTCCCCCGCCGTACTTGGCGTAGCTCGCGTCGTCGTTGAACTCCTGGCCGTTTTCCCGGTAGGGGTAGAAGAAGTCGTCGAAGAAGACGCCGTCCAGGTCGTACTTGGCCACCGCCTCGAGAATCGAGTCCTCGATGTAGCGACGCGCCTCCGGGATGCCCGGGTCGAAGTAGAGCCGCGAGCCGGAGGTGTTGGCGCCGGCGACGCCGACCGGGTAGACGATCGCCCACTCCGGGTGCTGGCGCAGCGGGTGGTTGGGGGCGAGGTTGTTGATGTCGCCGCCCGGTCCGCGCGGCCCCGGCTGGCCGCCCCGGTACGGGTTGAACCAGCCGTGGAACTCGATGTTTCGCTTGTGGGCCTCCTCGATCATGAAGGCCAGCGGATCCCAGCCGGGGTCGGCCCCGCTGCGGTTACCGGTGAGCCACTCCGACCACGGCGCGTACTCCGACGGCCAGAACGCGTCCCCGCTCGGTCTGATGTGGACGAAAATCGCGTTGTGCCGCTGCGCCACGGCCAGGTCCAGCCAGCCCAGGTACTCCTGCTTGACAACCTCGGGGGGCAGGCCGGGCTGACTCGGGAAGTCGATGTTGACCACCGTGGTCAGCGTCATGCCCCGCGTCTCCCGGATCGCGTGGGTCGGTAGGTCCCCGCACACCCCGAGCGGCGGCGACGCCGTGGCCGTGGCCTCGCCCGGCGTGGCCGGCGAGGCCGCCCGCTCCCCGAGCGCGACCGCGACCAGGCTCAGGAAGAGGGCCAGCACGCTCAGTGACACGATGCTCACGGTGGCGAGCGGATGGCGCGACGGACGAGCCTTGAGCTTCGACCAGAATGCGAGCACGGCATCACTCTGCCACGGTCAGCCCACCCCCGCTGGATCGCCCGACCGCAGGTCAGCGACCGAACGGGTCGACGCGCTCGATGTTGAACGGGTACTCCACCGGAGGGTCGGGCTGACGAGGCTCCACGAGGCGGGCCACCCGCTCGGCGTGATCGGCGCCGACCATGATGTGCCAGTCATCGATCTGCCCGTCGTACTCGCCGCCGCCGTCCACCAGCCGCAGCCGGCCGTTCGGGTAGAGCGAGAACTCGAACTTCTGCTCGTTCAGCGCCACCGGGAAGCCGTCCAGACTCCGGCCCCCGAGGGTCGCCCGCACCCGGGTGCCCGTGTAGGAGGTGACCCGCAGCCGGCCGGTGCCGTGTCGGGGCAGCTCGAGATCCAGTCCATTGCGGACGTACCGCAGGTCACTGCCGCCGACGAGGGTCTGCCACGGCAGGACGACCGGCGTGTACGCCTGGTAGACCAGCCGCGCCTGGTCCTCCCACTCCAGCCAGATGTCCAGGGCGGGCCGGTACATGTTGATGCGGCCGTACTCGCCCGCGTGCGCCAACCCGAGCGCCACCGCGCACTCGGGCCCGAGCGCCAACTGCTCCAGTGTGGACCGTTCGGTCGTCGCCACGGCGAGCTCGATCGCGGTCTGCGCGGGGAACAGCGCGCGCAGCCGAGTGGTGACGTACGGAATGCGGGCCATGCCGCCGGAGAGCACGACGACGTCCACCCCGGACAGCAGCGAATCCACAGGCACGCGCCGGATCTCGTGCGGCGACCCGGCCGCCTGCTCGGTCAGCCGAGCGGTGCGCAGCGCCGCGATCACGGTCTCCTCGGCCCGGTCCATGATCGGCTTGAACGCCGCCTCCAACCGGTCACGCGTGTACGTCACCTCGGCCCCGGGGCCGAAGATCCGGGCCGGCAGCGCGACCGCGAACTCCGTGTCCGCCGTGAGCGCCAGCTTGGCCTCTCGCGCCGTGTCGGCCAACCGCAGCCGGGCCCGGCCGGGATTCGGCAGCGTCTCAACATCGACGCCGACCATCTCCTCGATGTCCTCGGCGATCGCCTCGTCGAGGGCGTCGCCGGCGAACGTGTTGCCCAGCGCCGCGAGCACGGAGACGTCGCGCGCGCTGACCCCGCGGACATCGAGCACCGCCACGTCGAGCGTGCCACCACCCATGTCGAAGACGACGATCCGTAGCGGCGCCGAGGTGTCGGGACGGCGCCGGCTCAGCCAGGCGATGCCCGCGGCCACCGGCTCGTCGATGAGGTCGGCCAGCCCGACGGTGATGCCCGCCTCCTCCGCCACGCGCAGCAGTCGCCGGCGCTGCTGGCCGTCCCACATGGCCGGGCAGCCCACGACCACGTGGGCGCTGTCGAGGTCGACACTCCGCGCGCCGGCCCGCCGCGCCGCCTCGCGCAGCACCGCGACCATGAGGTCGTCGGCCCGCACGTCGCGCGGCCCGTCCGGCAGCTCGACCCGGGCGTGGGCCTGGCCCATCGTGATCGCGCGCTTGATCGACCGGACGACCCGGCCCGCGTACTCGGCGTCCTCCTCGATTCCCGCCACGACGGACCCGTTGTCGGTGAAGCCGACCAGCGACGGCATGGCCAGCGTCGCCGCGCCCAGCTGGACCAGCCCGCCAGGCGACGCCACCAGTGTGGTGGTCGTGCCGAAGTCCACACCGACGTAACGGTCACTGTCCACGACGACTACTCCTCGACCACGGGTGACTACTCCTCGCCACCGGGCTGACTACTCCTCAACCACGGGGCGGCTGAGCACGACGTCCCCCTCGTCCGACTTCCAGACGTAGCCGGGGCGAACCACGACCACGGGCGCGCCGTCGGCGATGGTGCCGCCGATCGGCTTGTGCCGCTGGCGGTCGTACGTCGTCTCCTCCCCCGCCCGATCGATCGGCTCCAGGGCCGAGCGCTTCAGACGGCTGCGTACCCGCTGGACCAGCGTCCGGCCCGACGCCTCGTTGGCGACCAGCTCCTCGACCTCGATCGCCAGCTCGGCCAGCGCCCGCAGGCTGTCGATCTTCGCCTGGCGCCGCCGCCCCGCCTCCTCCGCATCGAGCGCTGCCGCGGCGATGGGCCGGCGCAGCGCATCACGCACGAGGTCCACATAGGTGGCGCGGACGTCGGCGGGCAGGCCGCCGGCCAGCAGGGCATCGAAGGCTTCGATCGGGCTCGGTGGCTTCGGTGGCACGTACCGGTAGGTGAGCGGCCGGGTGCCCTCGACCACGACGTACGGGTGATGGCGCAGGCGCTTCTGCACCCGCGGCCATTCGGCGTCGACGTCGGCGCGCCGGGCCCCGGTCCGCTGCAGGGCCTGCTTGATCTCGGCCGCGGAGCACGCCCGACCGGCATCGCACAGCACACCGAGCACACGGGCGAGCGGATCCGGGCCGAGGCTCACGCCGGCACTGTACACCCTGGCGCTCGCCGCCCCTCCCCCGTTGATCTAGGGCTTCCTTCCCCGTTGATCTAGGGCTTAGCGTGGTGCCTGAAGATCAACTCACCACCGCAAGCCCTAGATCAACACTGGAGTGGACGCGCCCGCGCCCCAGGTCAGCGCGGCAGGGCGTCGAGGTAGACGAGCTTCTCCTCGAAGTGGCGCGGGCCGCCGCCCTCGTGGCCGTTGAACGGGTACACCACGATCCGCTTCGGTCCGGCGTAGTGGTTGTAGGCCGCGTACACGGTCGACGCCGGGGTGGTCTCGTCGAGCAGGCCGACCGAGAACAGCGCCGGGACCGTCGTCCGCCGGGCGTGGTTCACGACGTCCAGATAGGACAGGTTCGCGAAAACCCGCTCGGTGTGCTGCGGGTAGATCTTGCAGAACCGGATGATCTCTTCGTACGGCGCGCTGTCGGTGACCCGAACGGCCCGAGCGAAGTGCGCCAGGAACGGCACGTCAGGCATGGTGGCGGCGACCCCGTCGCCGCCCAGCGCCGCCAGGTGCGTGGCCGCCAAGGCCAGCCCGCCGCCCTGGCTGCCACCCGTGGTCACGACCGGCAGGCCGCTGGCGGCGGGGTGGGCCCGCAGCGCCTCGACGGCGCGGGCCGCGTCCACGAAGAGGCGGGTGTAGTACATCTGGCCCGGGTCGAGAATGCCGCGGGTGAGGAAGCCACCCGCGCCGGGGGCGCCGTCGTAGCTCGCGTCCGGAGTGTCGCCGCCGCGCCAGTTGTGGCCCTGACCGCGCGTGTCCATCACCAGGTGCACGTGCCCGGCCACGCTGAAGGTCAGCCACTCCAGGGGTGTGCCCCGACCGCCGCCGTAGCCGATGTACTCGACCACCGCGGCCGGCTTGGGGGCGAGCCGGTGCGGCACGAACAGCCAGCCCTTGACCGTGTCCCCGCCGTACCCGGCAAACGACACGTCGTACACCTCGGCGTGGCGGGCCAGCGTCTCCACCGGCGTGAACTCGGCGCTCAGCGGGTGAGCCCGCGCGGCCTCGAGTTGCTGCTCCCAGAACGGGACGAAGTCCGACGGCTCGGCGACGTCCGGGCAGTACTGCTCGAGCTCGGACTGCGGCATGTCGAACAGGACCATGGCTCTCCTTGCAGGGCGGGGGTTTCTCCGTGCAGGGCGCTTCTTCGTGCGGGCCGGCTTCTTCGTGCTGGACGACGTTGGGGTGGAGCGGGTTGGAGTAACCGTACGACCGTGGGCCGGCCGTCGTTGGCAGGGGTGACGGTCGTACGCCGAAACGCACGTGCGTGGGGACGGTGCGGCTACGCTACGGCAGCGCCCCGCAGTCGACCGTACGGCATCGGAGAGCCCGGAGCGAGGAACCGTACGGCCGGGATCCGTTCAGCCGCGTGGCTTACGTCGCTCCAGCAGCCAGGCCATCGCCTGCTTGCCGCGCACCACCGGGTTGGTCAGCTCGCCGATCTGGTCGACCGCGATCGTCACCTCGTCCCCGGCCTCGAGGCTGAAATCAAGGTCGGGCACGATGCCGGTCCCGGTCGAGAGCACCGCGCCATCGGGGAAGTCCTGCTCCTCGAACAACCACGAGACCAGGTCGGGCAGCGGTCGCACGAGCTGGCCCGTGTCCGTCCGCCCGGTGAAGACGATCTCGCCGGCCCGCCGCACCTGCAGGCTCACGACCAGGCCGCCGGGGTCGGGGATCGACTCCGCCGGGACGATCCCGGGTCCGAGCGCGCACGAGCCGGCGTACACCTTGGCCTGCGGAAGATAGAGCGGGTTCTCTCCCTCGATACTGCGCGAGCTCATGTCGTTGCACAGCGTGTACCCGGCGATCTCACCGGTGGCGGTGACGACCACGGCGAGCTCCGGCTCAGGGACATCCACAGTGGAGTCCGCCCGGATGGCGACCGGCTCGCCCGGGCCGCAGACCCGCCAGGCCGGCGCCTTGAAGAACAGCTCGGGGCGGGCGGCCTGGTACACGCGGTCGTACGGGTCGGACACCGTCGACTCTTCCATCCGGGCGTCGCGGGAGCGTCGGTAGGTCACGCCCGCGGCCCACACCTCCGTGTCCCCGTCCACGGGCGGGAGCAGGCGCACGGGCTCGAGGCTCGGCGACCCCGCCTTCGTCAGCAGGTCCCGCCAGCGGGCCAGGTCGCCGGAGAGCAGCTCGGCCACCGTGCTCACGGGCAGCGGACGTACGCCCTCCTCATCGCTGACGCCGACGCGCGTGGCTCCGGTGGCGTCGAGGTACCGGACGACCTTCACCGGGAGAACACCCCGATCCCCGCCTTGACGTGCTCGTGGCGACGCAGGGCCTCCTCGTTGACGTCGATGCCGTACCCCGGGGCCTCGGTGAGCACCACGTGCCCGTCGGTGACGACCTTCCCCCCGGCGTAGGTCGCGAGATCCTCGAAGAAGTCCAAGTCGAGCGCATGGTACTCGAGCACCGTGAAGTTCGACTGCGCCGCGCACAGGTGGGCCGCCGCGACCGTCCCGATCGGACCGGAGACGTTGTGCGGCGCGAAGGGCAGGTAGTGCAGCTCGGCGAGCTCGGCCACCCGCCGGCCTTCGGCCAGACCGCCGAACTTGGCGATGTCGGGCATGACGACGTCCACCGCGCCGGCCCGGAAGATGTCCAGGAACGGGAAGCGGGTGTAGAGGTTCTCCCCGGCGCAGATCGGCACCGCGGTCGATTGGCGGACCTCGGCCAGCGCGGCGAGGTTCTCCGGCGGAACCGGCTCCTCCAGCCACATCAGGTCGAACGGCTCCAACGCCCGGGCCGCCTTGATCGCCGACGGCACGTCGAAGCGAGCATGCATGTCGATGGCCAGCGCAACCTCGTCCCCGATCGCCGCCCGGATCGCCTCGACCTGACCGACCATCCGGTCGATCTGGCGCCGGTTGAGGCTGCGGTTCCAGTCGTCGTCGCGCAGGCTGCCGTAGACATCGTCCACATCGAACTTCAGCGCGGTGAAGCCGAGCCCGAGTGCCTTGTCCGCCACGGCCTTGAAGTGAGCCCGACCCTCCGGCGTGGTGGGATCGGGCAGCTCGGTCAGGTGGTGCGCCGCCGCGTCCACCGTGCCGGCGTTGCAGTCGGCGTAGAGGCGCACCTTCGTCCGGAACGCGCCGCCGAGGAGCTGGTAGACCGGAACGCCGTGCAGCTTGCCGGCGAGGTCCCACAGGGCCATCTCCAGGCCCGAGATCGCGGTGACCACCGTGCCGCCCTGACCGCCGGTGAAGATGTTCCAGCGGCGCATCTTCTCGGCCAGCCGGTGCACGTCGCGGGGGTCCTCCCCGACGAGCTGCTCGGTGAGGGCGCGGACGATGGCATCGACGGCGGCGACCGGGGCCGACGGGTAGCACTCGCCAAGTCCATAGGTGTCGCCGGCCCACAGCCGTACGACGAGACAGGGGCCGACGACGCGCACGGCGGCGGTCTCGACCCGGGTGATCCGGGGGTGGCTCAACTCACGACCTCCATGCCAGTGGCGCCTGGTAGGGGATCCGCAGGTCGGACAGCTAATCTAGGTGCGCACGGGCACACGTTTCCCTCGCCTTACGTGCGCAGCCGGCCAGGCGTGAGCAACCGACCGCCCGAGCACGGGCGCACGGAGGGCAGGGAACGAGTGTCCGAGGGGTGGCGACGTTGTCCGATACCGGAGCGTTGCACGCCTGGCATGGAGCTGTCAACCGATGTCGAGAACGGTTTCGAACGGTTTCTCGACACAACGCAAGGACGCCATAGACCGGGATGAAGCAACACAGCAGGGTGACCATCAAAGACGTGGCGAGTCGCGCCGGCGTGTCGGTCGCGACCGTCTCGAAGGTCATCAACAACCGGTACGGCGTCGCTGAGGAGACCTACCAGCGCGTCCAGGCTGTCATCGACGAACTCGGATATGAAACCAGCCTCGTCGCGCAGAGCCTGCGCAGCCACCAGACCAACGTCATCGGCATCCTGGTGGTCGACCTCGAGCCGTTCAGCACCGAGCTGCTCAAGGGCGCGGCCAAGGGGATCCACGACACCGGGTTCGAGCTCGTCGTCTACACGGCCAGCGGGCTCGGCAAGGACACCAACGGGTGGGAGCGGCGCTATCTGTCGCGCATCAGCGGCACGCTCACCGACGGGGTCATCCTCGTCGCCCCGTCGGTGGTGGACGCGCCCCACACCGGCCCCCTCGTGGCGGTCGACCCGCACCTGGGCGCCTCGCACCTGCCGTCGGTGGACGCGGACAACCTCAAGGGTGCCCGGATGGCCACCGAGTACCTGATCAGTCTCGGTCACCGCCGCATCGGCTTCCTCGCCGGCCGGTCCGACCTGGAGTCGGCCCGGCTGCGGGAACAGGGCTACCGGGACGCCCTCGCCGACGCGGGCATTCCCTTCGACCCGAACCTGGTGCAGTCCGGCGAATTCCGGCTTGACGAGTCGGCCGCGGCCGCCGCCCCGCGGCTCGCCCCGAAGCCCCCGCCCCCCC
>JADGGF010000585.1 GCA_019690055.1 Micromonosporaceae bacterium | reverse complement strand
GCAGCGTCAGATGTGTATACGCGACAGGGCGCAGACCGAGGCGGCCGGACGCGGTGAGGGAAACCGGCGGGCCGGTACCCGGGCAGCGTTGGCGATAGATAAATAGCGATCAATCGGGGTGACGCCCGCGAAGGCTGACCCGCGTCACCCAGCACCGCATCGACGGAACCGTCCGCATCTTCACCCGCATGGGGCTGCGGGGGGCCGAGGCTCGGCGCCGGGCCCTGCTCGCCTACAGCCTCTACCTCGGCTACGGCCACCTCGTCCGGGCCACGCCCGCCGTGCTGCCGCAGACCCGGCCGGGCCGACGGGAGTACCTCGACCACGTGATGCGCGTCCTCACCGCCGGCACCGATCGATCGTCAACCAACGCGTAGGGTCTGTCCATGCGCCTCGCCGACACCCGGGTCCTCGTCTTCACCAGGACCGCCGGCTATCGCCATGAATCGATCGAAGCCGGGGTCGCGGCGCTGGCGGAGATGGTCGACGCCGACGCGACCGAGGACGCCAGCGTCTTCACCCCCGAGAACCTGGCCCGGTACCGCGTCGTCGTGTTCCTCAACACGTCGGGCACGATGCTCGACGACGACCAACGGCGGGCGCTGGCGGCGTACGTCCGCGACAGTGGCGGGTTCGTCGGCGTGCACTGCGCGGCGGCCACCGAGTACGACTGGCCGGACTACGGCGAACTCGTCGGTGCGTGGTTCGACCACCACCCGGAGGTTCAGCCGGCGGTCATCCACGTGGCCGACCATGACCACCCGGCCACGGCCCACCTGCCCGAGAGGTGGGAACATGTCGATGAATGGTACAACTTCCGTACCAACCCGCGACCGCACGTGCGGGTGCTGCTCACGGTGGACGAGGCGACGTACCGGGGTGGGCGCATGGGGGCCGATCACCCGATCGCCTGGTGCCGACCCTACGGTCGGGGCCGGTCGTTCTACACCGCCCTCGGGCACACCGTCGAGTCCTACGCGGACCCGGCCGTCCGGGCCCACCTGGCCGGCGGCCTCCGGTGGGCCGCCGGCCAGGCGTGACGCCGGGTTCCAACCGCGCCGGGCTCAGCTCAGCCCGATGCCCCGCAACTCGGTGAGCCGGAACGAGTTGCCGGACGGGTCACGGAACCCGCAGTCGATGCCGTACGGCCGCTCCTCCGGCTCCTCGGTGAACTCGACCCCACGCGCCGAGAGCTCCTTGTAGGTTGCGTGGACATCGTCGGTGGTGAGGAAGATCGTGCCAGCGAAGCCCTTGCCCACCAGGTCGTGCACCTGTTGCTTGGTCGCGGCATCCATGACCGGCACGTTGTCAATCGACATCAGCACGATGGCGACGTCCTTCTGCTGCGGCGGCCCGACGGTGAGCCACCGGAAGTTGCCCATCTCCGGCACGGTGACATCCTGGCGCACCTCGAAACCCAGCTTCTTGGTGTAGAACTCCAGCGCGACGTCCTGGTCGTGGACCCAGAGCTGGGTGGTGGCGATTCGCATCACGTCTCCTCCTCGTCGATCGGTCTCGCCGACGAGGCTAGGCGGGTCCGCGGGGAGCCGTCTTCTTCAAACGTCCGGTCCTGCGCCGGCTGGCGGGCGGGCTGGCCGTAGAAGCGCAGCACGCAGCTGGGGATCATGGCCCACGTCGAGGCGGGCGGGAAGCAGGCGCGGTAGGCCGTGGGCGACAATCCGTACGTTCGCGTGAAGCTGCTGGTGAACGAACCGACGCTCGACAGTCCCACCGCCATGCAGATCTCGGCCACCGACCGGTCGGTGCGGCGCAGCAACGCCGCCGCCCGCTCCAGCCGGCGGGTCAGCAGGTACGCGTGCGGCGACACGCCGAACGCCCGCCGGAACTGCTCGCTGAAGTGGGCCCGGGACAACCCTGCCGCCTTGGCGAGGTCGTTCACGGTGAGCCGATCGAAGTACCGGGCGTCAGCGAGGTCCTTCGCCCGCAGCAGGTGCCGGGATGGAGCGACTGAGACCATTCCGGAAGTATCCCTGGCCGGTGGAACAGGAACCAGAGATCCGGACAGTAAGCAGGCATGACGACGGCGAGCCCGGTACCGGCCACCGCCAACGGCCCCGGGAAGCAGGCCACCGGCGGAGGCCTTGACGAGCAGGTCGCGCGCGACGTCGGGGCGCTCTTCGACCGGTACGCCCCGCAGCTGTGGCGGTACTGTGCCCGGCGCGTGGGGCCCGACCTCGCCGAGGACGTCGTGGCCGACGTGTTCCTCGTGGTGGCGCGCCACCCGGACCGCATCGCCGCTGGCGAATCGCCGCGGGCCTGGCTGTACGGCATCGCCACCAACCTCCTGCGGGCGCACCGACGGTCCGAGCTGCGCGCGCTGAAGGCGCTGGAACGGGCCGGGATCGATCCCTTCGGCGGCGCGACGGGGGTCGCCGAAGGCCACGAGGGGCGCAGCGCCGAGCGGGCCGATGCCGCCCGCCTGGCCCGCCGGATCGCCGGTGCGCTCGCCGCCCTGCCGGCGCGGCAACGCGACGTGCTGCTGCTGTTCGCCGTCGCCGAACTGTCCTACGCCGAGATCGCCGAGGCGACCGGGATGCCCCTCGGCTCGGTTCAGTCCACATTGCACCGTGCCCGCGTCCGCATGCGGAAGGCGCTGGGCCCCCAGACGGGAGACGCGTCATGAACGACATCGACGAACTGCTGCGAGGCTTCCGGTCCACACTGGACGAACCTCCGCCTGGGGCGCTGGCCCGGGCCCGGTCGCGGGCGCTGACCGGTCGGGCCGCGCCCGTACGGTCACGCCCCCGCTGGCTCGCGATCCCGGCCACGGCCGTCGCGGTGGCGGCGGTGGCGGTCACGACGAGCCTGGTGCTCGGCCAGTCCCCGCCCCCGGCGACCGAGCCGACCGCGGCCCCGGCCACCTCCGTGA
>JADGGF010000584.1 GCA_019690055.1 Micromonosporaceae bacterium | reverse complement strand
CGCCCGGGATGGGTGCGCAGGTGCCGCTGCGCGCGGTCACCGGGCGACGGCCGCCGGTGAGGTCCGGTCAGGCCCACGTCAGGGCCGCCCCGGGGATCGGACGGGCGGCGAGGGCAGCGGCCTCGGTATCGATCGCGTCGCCGAGTCGCTTGTTGAGCTCAATAAATGTCGAGACCGGTGGATACTGGGCGAGGGCGTACGTGAGATCGAAGATCTCCGCGCTCTCCCGCAACCGGGCCTGCTCGTACTGCTCCAGCGCGACCTGCTCCTCGGCGGCGCCGGTGAGCGCGGCGTCGAGCGCGACGGCGAGCAGTTCGGCGTCCCGGTACGCGTCCGAGATGCCGTGCCCGGTCACCGGGTCCCGGTGATGGGCGGCGTCCCCGACCAGCGCCCAGCCCGGCCCGACGCCGCGTCGGATCTGGTTGGGGGCGCGCAGCATCCCGCGGACGGGTGAGGTCCGTACCCCGTCCCGCAGTCGCTCGGCCAACTCGGGCGCGGCGCGCGCAAGCAGAGTCTCGAACGCGGCCTCCGGCGGGCGGCCCTTGCGCGCGGCCAGGGCGGTCGCGGTCGGCAGGCAGATCCAGATCACCGCCTCGCCGTGGTGGGTCGGGAAGACCCCGGCAAACGAGCCCGTACGGGTCACGAACTCGATGCCGGGCCAGGGCAGCCCGGTGTAGTAGGCGTAGAGCGCCGCCCCGGGCGCGCCGCGGTCGGCGATGCGGGGCGCCCCGACCGACCGGGCGATCCGGGAGCCGAGCCCGTCGGCGCCGACCACGAACCGGGCCCGCAGCTCGACCGGCTGGTCCCGCTCGTCGTGGCCGCGCACGCCGACCACCCGACCGGCGCTGTCCCGGAGCACTCCGTTGACCGTGACGCCGTACCGGATGGTCGCGCCCGCCCGCTCAGCCGCCCGGGCCACGAGCGTGTCGAGCACCCAACGTCGGGGGGCCACCAGACAGTCCACTCCCGACTTGTCCTTGATCGCACGAATGACCGGCGATCTGGGTGGGTGGCCGGGGTCGCCGATCGTGTGGAAGGTCACCTGCCGGATGGCCGGGGCGCCGCTGGCGATGACCTCGTCGAGCAGGCCCCACCGCTGCAGCGCCACGACGCCGGTGCGGGCGAGCTGATGGGTGGAGATGGTGTCGCTGGGCAGCTCGGTCCGGTCCACGACGAGCACGTCGTGGCCGAGCCGCGCCAGCAGCAGGGCGGTCGCGGCCCCCGCCGCCCGGGCCCCGACGACGATCACGTCGTGCACCGGCGATGGGGTGGGGGAGAGCATGGTCACTCCTCTATGGACAGTTCGGGTTGCGTTCGTGGACGGGGTGGCAGAACCGTTTGTGGACGGGGTGGCCAGTCGGTGACGCGACGAGCGCGGCGGTGCGCGAGTTGCCCGGGCGGGTTACTCATGGCGGACCTCGTAGACGACATTGAGCTCGGTGTGCGCGATCCGCCGGAAGTGCCCGAACCCCGCGGCCCGGACGAGGCGCCGGATCGGCTCCTCGCCGGCCTGCGCGCCGAGGGAATGGCCGCCTTCCTGGGCGAGAGCGTTCGGCACGCAGAAGTACAGGGAGGCGGCGTAATAGAGCCGGCCCACCGGCGTGAGGTTCTCGCGGACCGTGGCGCCGGCCACGGGCTCGACGATCATCCACGTCCCGTCCGCGGCGAGCTGCTCGGCGACGCGCCGGGCGATGCCCACGGGGTCGCCCTGGTCGTGCAGCGCATCGAACGTCGTCACCAGATCGTACGGTCCGCCCTCGAAGGCGTGCGCCCAGGACTCCTCGACCTGAACCCGGTCGGCGAGTCCGGCGACCGCGACCCGGGCCCGGGCGGCGGCGACCGACTCCGGGTGGTGATCGAAGGCCGTGAACCGGGATGCCGGAAATGCCCGGGCCATCAGGCCGGTAGCCACCGCGTGCCCGCAGGCGATCTCGGCGACCCTCGCCCCCCGACGCAGCTTGGCCTCGACGCCGTGCAGCGCCGGCAGCCACGTGCTCACGAGGTCGGGGGCGTAGAGCGACTCCTGCACCCGGGCCCAGGCGTCGCGGACCTGACTGTCGTGCTCATGCCAGCCGATGCCCTCGCCCGTGCGGAAGGCGGTCTCCAGGCGCGCCTGGGCGTGCAGCACCCCGAGCGCGAGCTCGAACGCGGCCGGCGCGTTCAGGGCCCCCTCCGGACTGGTGAGCACCCCGGCCTGCTCGGGCGTCATCCAGTACTCCCCGGAGACCGGGTCGTACTCGACGTACCCGGCCGCGGCCTGGCCCCGCAGCCACTCCTCGACGTAGCGGGGGGCGGTTCCGGTGCGCCGGGCGAGCTCCAGGGGCCGCATGGGCCCGGTGGCGAGCGCTCGGTACAGCCCGAGCCGGTCCCCGAGCACCACGGCGCCGGCGGCCATGGCGGCACCCAGGTCGGCGATGACCCGGTGGGTGAGGCCGGCCGGCCGGGCCTCGCGCTGCTGATCGACGAACACGGAACAGTTGTATGGCCCGGACCAGTCGAGCCGGATCGGTCGCGACTACGTATGTCGGCGGGTGAGGCTACGGAACCGGGACCGGACGGGCTACGGATACCGGAATTGGCCAATTGCGTAATCGTCGGCACGGGCGCGCGGATGACACAATCCCGCCCGTGGGCGAATCGATCCTGGAGCGGGAGAGCGAGCTGGCGGAGTTGGCGTTGGCTGCTCGGGAGGCGCAGGCGGGCCAGGGTTCGATTGTGTTGATTGAGGGTGAGGCGGGGATCGGTAAGTCGGTCCTGGTGAATGCGATTCGGTGGGTGTTGCCGGCGGAGGGTCGGCTGTTGTTGGGGTGGTGTGACGATCTGGCCACGCCGCGGGTGTTGGGTCCGTTGCGGGATCTGCGGGAGCATGTGGGTCGGGCGTTGGCGGCGGCGTTGGAT
>JADGGF010000583.1 GCA_019690055.1 Micromonosporaceae bacterium | reverse complement strand
CTGGCTACACATCTACAATCACCACCGGCCCCACACCGCACTCGGCGGACACCCGCCAATCAGCCGTGTCACCAACCTGCGTGAGCAGGACATCTAGGGCTTAGGGTGGTTAGTTGATCTCCGATCACCACTCTATGCCCTAGATCAACGGGTGCGGCGAACGCTACAAGGGACTCGAACATGTCGATCGGCACCGCCATCGGGTCGGCGACGAGGTCGACGTCGATGTCACCGAAACCGGCCAGCGCCAGGTTCCGGACCGTCTCGGCCACGCCAGCAAAGGTGCGCCGACTCCGGGCCGGTTCGGTGACGTGTCGCAGGTCCGGCCGCGCCCGGGCCACCGCGGCCAGCACGGCGGCCAGGTTGCCGGCGCCACCGGCCTCGGCCGCGAAGCGTCCGCCGCTCCGGAGAACCGTGGCGATATGCGAGAAGACCGTTTTGTGGTCGGGTAGCCAGTGCAGGGTCGCGACGCTCATCACGGCGTCGACCGGCGTCGCCACCGGCAGGGGTTGACGCAGGTCGGCCTGGACGACCTCGACCCGGGCCAGCCGGTCGGCCAGTCGCTGCCGCAGGCGGGCCAGCATAGCGGGAGAGCCGTCCACGGCGATGACGCGGCCGTGCGGCAAGACGTCCAGCAGGAGCTCCACGTCCCGCCCGGTGCCGCAGCCGAAATCGAGCACCGTCTCGGTCCCGGAGAGGCGGAGGCGGCCGAGGGTCTGTCGACCCCACCGGACGTGGGGCACTGCGTGCCGGTCGTACGCATCCGCGTCCCACGACAGCATGTCCACACGACACAGACTACGAGGGGCGATCGAAGATGATCTTCGGATTTCGGCGGGCGCACGGCCGGTGACCGTACGGCGTCGACCAGCTGCACGGTCACCGGCATCACCCCGGCGCGGTGTGCCTCCTCGGCCCCCGATGTCAACCCGACACGGACGTGCGGGTGGTCCGAATCGCTTCAGAACCTGCACCGAGGAGGGCGCGCAGCCGCTGCCGCGCCCGCAGGTGTCGGCTGCGTACGGTCGCCTCCGGCATGTCGAGCAGCCGGGCCACCTCGACCTGCGTGAACCCGTCCCAGTGGACCAAGCGGATGATCTCCTGGTCGATCTCCGGCAACTGGGTTAACGCCGCGCGGAGGGTCCGTACCTCGTCAGGGTCCTCTGTGGACGCGGTCGCCAGCTCGGCCTGCAGCCGCTCGTGCAACGCACTCCGCCGCCGGTGCGACCGGCGGTGGGTGGCGAGGACCCGACGGGCTACTCCGTACATCCACATTCGTGCCTGATCGTCGTCGTCGGGCACGGCCCGGGCCTGACGCCAGATCACCAGCAGCGTGTCGTTGAGCAGGTCCGCCGCCTCCCCGGCGTCGACGCGGCGGTGGAAGTAGGCCAGCAGGGCCGGGCTGTACTCCGCCATGAGCTGCGCGGCCCGGCTGCGGCGGTCAGGGCTGCCCATTGTCGCCGTCCCGTTGTTCGCACCAGAACACGAAACCGCTG
This sequence comes from Micromonosporaceae bacterium, assembly GCA_019690055.1. Classification (GTDB taxonomy): domain Bacteria; phylum Actinomycetota; class Actinomycetes; order Mycobacteriales; family Micromonosporaceae; genus DATBGZ01. The sequence continues at coordinate 1,415 of JADGGF010000583.1, read as the reverse complement.
ACTGCCGGGCCGTCGGTGGAGTCTTGGTGCACCGGGCCGTCCGGGTTCGCTTTGATTACCAGCCCCGGAATCACGGCCGCGGCCTGCCGCTGCATCTCCCGGCGGGCCTCGAGCCCGATCGCTGAGGACTGCTGGTCGGGGGGCGCGTCCGTGAGGCTGAGCTCCTGCAGCTTCCGGTCACCCCAGCCAACCCACGTGGGCGATTCGCTGATCGCGGCGAGTTGCTTGTACTGTTCATCGTCGATGTTTTCGAACTCCAGGAAGGCCAGGCACTCCATGCGGCGGCCGAGCGAGTCCGTGTACTCCACCGGGATGCCGGGCCGGACCCGGATCACGCCGGGCGGCACCCCCACGAAGGGTGGGATCGACATCTCGTACGCCGTGATCGTGCCGGCCCCGGCCAGCACCAGCGCCGCGCCCACGGCGGCCCCGATCCGTACCGAGCGGTGTCGCCACCAGGCGCGCCATCCACGCGGGGCCGAGGTCTCGTGGGCGAGCTGGACGGCCGTTCGCGCCGCTGGCGCCGGTAGGACGGGGGCCGAGCGCGCCAGCAGGGCGTCGAGCTCGGCGTCGGTCAGCTCGTCGTCCATGAGCAGTCCTTTCTTACTCCGGTGACCTACTCATGGCCGGCTCCCTGGGGATCGTTGCATCGGTGTCATCGGGTGGGATTGGTGTTGCCAGGACAGCACCAATCCCACCCAATGAAGCGAGGCCGGCTCGACCGGACCCGGCGCTTACGCCTCCGCGGCGGCGTGGGCGTCGCGCCGGACCCGCCGGTCGCGGAGCCGATCCCGCCAGCGGGGGATCACCCGCCACAGCCGCGACCCGAGCACGAAGATGGCCGCGAGCCACGCGAGGAACTCCAGCAGCGACAGCGTGAAGACCTGGACAGGGAACTCGCTGGAACTGTCCACAGTGACCTGACTACCCAGCCCGAACAGCGGCCAGCGGAAGGAATACGTCCCCGGCGGTGCTCCGGCGGCGGCGAGACCGTCTCGGTAGGAGTCGACGGCCGTCAGCCAGGCCGTGAACAGAACGACTTCGACGACGAGGACCCAGGCCAGGCCCTTGAGCGGGGTCGGCCACGGTCGGCCGCGATACTCCGCACTGAGGTACTCGTAGCTCAGCCGGCGCAGGTTGCCCAGATTGCGGACCGCGGTCCGGGCCCCGACCTGGGCGGCCGAGGCGCGCAGGTTGGCGCGCAGTTCGCGACGGATGTCCCGCTGGCGGCGCATCGGCAGGACGGACAGGTAAGTGTCGACCGTCCACACGGCACGCTCGATGCGGAGACGATCGATGAATGTCAGGGCCGGCATGTCAGACCTCCTCGGCGGGGGGAGCCGGATGGGCGGGGACCGGTCGGCTCAGGATCGGGGTGACCACGGTGGCGAGGGCCTGCCAGGCCGCGGCACCAT
>JADGGF010000036.1 GCA_019690055.1 Micromonosporaceae bacterium | reverse complement strand
CCGCAGGGATAACCGCGAGGCAACCGACCGGTCAGGGCTGCCGGACGCGCAATCCTGACCGGTCGGCGCCGGCCGCCCGGTCGTAGGATCGGCGGGCCATGGAGCACCTCGGCGACACCGCCACAGCAGCGGCGCCCCCACCGGTCTGGCGGGCGCCGCTGCTGTGGCGGTTCGTGCTGCGTCTGTCTACGGTGCTGGTCCCCCTGGTCTGCCGGCTCCGGGTCACCACGAGTGGGCAGTTCGACGAACTGGTGCGTCGAACAAGCAAACGCGGGCCCCTGGTCCTGGCCGGCAATCACATCGCGAACTTCGACCCGATAGCGACGACGGCCGCCTGCGCCCGGCTGGGGATCGCGCCGCGGATGATGGCGACCGGTGGGCTGTTCCGGGCCCCGATCGTCGGTGCGTTCATGCGGGCCGCCGGTCACATTCCCGTCGACCGCGGCCGAGAGACCGTCCTGAACGCGGTTCCCGACGCCACCGCGGCGCTCGCGGCCAGCTCGGTCGTGTTCATCTACCCGGAGGGGCGGATCGGACTGCACCCGGCGCTGTGGCCCGAACGGCCGCGTACCGGAATCGCCCGCTTCGCCATGACCACCGGCGCCCCCGTCGTGCCGGTGGCCATCTGGGGCTCGCACGAGGTCATCGCCTACCACGGTTGGCCGGTGATGATCCGGATGCTCATCTCGGCGCTGTGGCGGCGGCCGGTCGTACGCGTCCACTTTGGAGATCCGGTCGACCTGAGCGACCTGCGCGCCGGCGTGGTCGGGCACGCGCAGCGTGCCAGCGAGCGCATCATGGATGCCATCACCGCCGAACTCGCCCGGCTGCGCGCCGACGAGCCAGGGCTGCCCCGCTTCCGCGACCACACACGGCCGGTCACCCTGGCGCGAGCCCGCGATCGGAAGGCTTGACCTGTCCCGCACCGGCTGGCGGCGCGGTGACGGAGCGGATGCATGTCGGCACGGACGGCAGCGAAACGGCCGACGCTCGGCGCGTACGGCCCTCCGCTCGCCGAGACGGGCCGACCAGTGCGACGGTGGTGACGAGCGGGAGCCCTATTCTGGTGCGACAGCCTCCTGGAGGTGTCGTGGCCCACCGGTTCGCATACCTGGACGCGCCAACGCCGATCGCGTTCGCGCATCGCGGTGGCGCGGCCCATGGCGACGAGAACTCGATGGCGGCCTTCATGCGGGCCGTGGCCGTCGGCTACCGGTTCCTGGAGACCGACGTGCACGCCACCGCCGACGGAGTGGCGGTGGTGTTCCACGACGGGACGCTGGCTCGGATGCTCGGCCGTCCGGGTCGGATCGGGGATCTCACGCTCAAGGACCTGCGCGCCGAGCGCATCGGGGGCGAGTCGGTGGTGCCGACGCTGGCGGAGGTGCTCGAGGAGTTCCCGGAGTGCCGGTTCAACGTCGACCTCAAGTCCGACGCCGCGGTCGAGCCCGCCATCGAGACGATCTGGCGGTGCAGCGCCCGGGACCGTGTCCTGCTCGCCTCGTTCAGTGACCGGCGCATCCGCTGGGCCCGCCGGATCTGCGGCCCACGGCAGGCCACCTCTCTCGGTCAACGCGAGGTGGCGGCGCTGCGGCTGGGCTCCCTGCACGGACGGTGGCTGGCCGGCTTCGTACCCGGGGCCGCCGCTGTCCAGGTCCCCGAGCGGTACGCCGGCATTCCGCTCGTCGACGCCCGGTTCGTGACGCACGCGCACAGGTTGGGGCTCCAGGTCCACGTCTGGACGGTCGATGATGCCGTACGGATGCGGGAGTTACTTGATCTCGGTGTGGATGGCATCATGACCGATCACATCGAGGTGCTGCGGGACGTGCTGAAGGAACGGGGGCAGTGGGCCCTCTGATCGCCTGACGTACGTCCGCGGTCATTTCGTGCCCAACCGTTCGCCCGTCCATCGACCTACGAGCACCCTCCGTACCCAGTGGAGCAACGTCCGATCGGCATCCTGTCCGGACACCGTCCCCGCCAGCGTCCGGACAGCCGCCCCGCGAGAATCAGGTGACCCTTGTCCGATACCGCCGTCGCCCCTACCCCTGTCAGCACCCGTCGCGAACGGGTGGGCTGGTACTTCTACGACTGGGCCAACTCCGCGTTCTCGACCACGGTCATCGCGGTCTTCCTCAGCCCGTACCTCACCGAGGTCGCCAAGGCCGCGACCGGCTGCACCACCTCGGAGGAGTGCGGGGCCGCCCGGCTGTATCCGCTCGGGTTCCCGATCTCCCCGCTGTCGTTCTACTCGTATGTCCTGTCGCTGTCGGTGCTGCTGCAGGTCTTCGTGATGCCGGTGGTGGGCGCGCTCACCGACCGCACTCCGCATCGCAAGAAGCTGCTGGCGCTCTTCGCCTACATCGGCGCGGCGGCGACGATCGGCTTCTTCTTCGTCACCGGCAGCAACTACCTGCTCGGCGGCGCGCTCTTCCTCATCGCCAACGTGGCGTTCGGGGCGAGCGTCGTGGTCTACAACTCGTACCTGCCGGCGCTGGGCGGGCCCGACGATCGGGACCGGATCTCCTCGATCGGCTGGGCGATGGGGTACCTGGGCGGCGGCCTGCTGCTCGTGATCAACCTGGCCGCCTACCAGTTCGCGTCGGATGACGCGAAGGGTCTGATCGCGCGGCTCTCGCTCGCCTCGGCCGGCGTGTGGTGGGCGGCCTTCTCGACGCTGCCGCTGATCATGCTCAAGGACCCGGAGCCGCACCACATCGTGCGCGTCCCGGGTTCCGCGCTCAGTGGCGGGTTCAAGCAGCTCGGCCAGACCCTGCGGGGACTGCGGGCGTACCCGTTGACCCTGTTCTTCCTGATCGCGTTCCTGATCTACAACGACGGCGTGCAGACCGTCATCGGGGTCTCCAGCCAGTACGCCTCGGACTACCTCGAGCTCCCCGACGAGACCCGGATCATCACGATCATGATCGTGCAGTTCACCGCGTTCGGCGGTGCGCTGCTGCTCGGCCGCATCGCCCGCTCGTTCGGAGCGTGGAAGACCGTGCTGGCCAGCCTGGTGCTGTGGACGGGTGTGGTCGGGGCCGCGTACTTCCTGCCCATCGGCGAGTCTGAGCCGTTCCTGATCCTCGGGGTGCTGCTGGGCATCGTGCTCGGCGGCACGCAGGCCCTGTCGCGGTCCCTGTTCAGTCAGATGATTCCCGAGGGCAAGGAGGGCGAGTACTTCAGCTTCTACGAGATCAGCGACAAGGGCACGTCGTGGCTGGGTCCGCTGGTCTTCGGCATCTCCCTGCAGGCGACCGGGCAGTACCAGATCGCGATCGTGTCGATCGTGTCGTTCTTCGTGCTCGGCTTCGTGGCCCTGCTGTTCATCCCGGTCCGCCGCGCCATCCTCGCCGCCGGCAACACGCCGCCGCGGGTGCTGTAGCCCGGCCGAGGGGCGTGCGCCGCACCGCGACCATGCCGTGGTGAGGCGGGAACGGTGTGGTGAGGCGGGAACGGTCCTGGGGAACCCGACCGCCTCACCACGTGGCGTCACGGTGCGGCCGGCTCCGGAGATGGGCCGAGTTCGCCGAGGCGGTGGTGGCGCCGGCACAGCACCTGGTAGCGGATCTCGGTCGCCGAGCCGGTGTCGGTGTCCCCGATCACGACCTGCTCCCCCTCGCGGGCGATCACGCCGTTCACCACCCGCGCGTTCAGGTGGCCCTCGCGCCCGCACCAGCACAGGACCTCGACCTGCAGTCGGGTTACCTGGTCGGCGAGCTCGAACAGCCGCCGCGAGGCGGGGAACAGCTCGGTGCGGAAGTCGGTGGCGAGCCCGAAGGCGAACACGTCCACATGGTGCTGGTCCACCAGGTCGGCCATCTGCTCCACCTGGGCCACCGTGTAGAAGCACACCTCGTCGCAGATCAGGTAGTCCACCCGCTCGGGTTGGGAGAGCACGAGGTCGATGAGGTTGAGGTCGTCGGTGACCTCGATCGCCTTGTGGGACAGCCCGATGCGGGTCGTGACGGCCGGGCCCATGGACCGGTCGTTGCGGGTGAGCACCAGCCCGCGTCGTCCCTGCCGGGCGTGGTTGTAGTCCATCTGCAGCGCGAGCGTCGACTTGCCGCAGTCCATCGGACCATAGAAGAACTTCAGCGTGGCGCCATCGCACCGGTGGCGCTCGTCGGGGTGCACTGGCGACAAAGCGGAGCCGGTCACGACCGGCGAGCCTAGCCACTGAGCCGATCGGCCGCCGAGGTTGCCACGCCGGGGAGCCACGAAATCCCCTGGTTCGCGCCCGGCCCGGGGTCTCCGCGATCGGGCGATAAGCCACCAAATCGGCACGTCCGGACGGGCCCGGGTGGGCCGGCACCACCGCGGGCCGCCGGATCCGCCTGGTCAGGGGCAGAGGACGTCGAAGACCGTGTGGGCGTCGTGGGCGATGTCATCGGCCGCCAGGCGCGACCGGCCCCACAGCTCGGCGGCGACCTTGGTGGCCTCGTCGCCGGTGGCGGCGGCGTGCTCGACGAGCAGCGCGAGGGCCAGCCCGTACCCCATGGTGAGCGCCATCTGCCGGGCGCCCGCGACCACCCGCTCGTCGGTCGGCGTGGCGGCGGCTGCGGCCAGCGCCTCCCCCAGGGCGAACCGGGCCGCCCGCAGGCCGTCCACGGCACCCCCGATGAGCAGGCTCGACGCGGCGACCGTGGCCTCGTCGAGGCGGGACAGGAACACCTGAGCCAGGCCGGGGTCGCGAGCCAGGGCCCGGATCACGTCCACGGCGAGCACGTTGGTGGTGCCTTCCCAGATCGGCAACACCTGGGCGTCGCGCAGCAGCCGGGGCAGCCCGGTGTCCTCGACGTACCCGGCGCCACCGAAGCACTCCAGGTATTCGCTGGCCGCGGCGACCGCGAGCTTGCCCGTGGTGAGCTTCGCGATCGGCGCGACCAGGCGCAGCTCCCGCTCGGCCTCCGCGTCCCCGGCCACCTCGACCCGGCCCAGCAGCGCGAACGCGTGCACGGCCAACGCGAACGCGGCCTGCGCGTCAACGGCCAATGTGGACAGTGTCGACCGGTGCAGTGGGTTGTCCACCAACCGTCCACCGGCGACACTGCGCGCCCGCGCGTACACCGTGGCGTAGGCAAGGCCGCGCCGCATACCGGCCGCGGCGGCGGCCGCGTTGTGCAGGCGCGTGACCACGACCAGCGTCATCATCCGGGGCAGGCCGTTCGTGGTCGGGTCGCCGACCGGCACCGCCCACGCGTCGCGCAGCCCGACCTCGGCGGTCGGCACGGCCCGCGTCCCCAGCTTGTCCTTGAGCCGGTGCACGATGATGCCGGGCGCCGACGCCCGCGGCGGCAGGCCCTGCGCCAGCGGCGAGTCGGCCGCGTAACGCGGGATGAGGAACGGCGCCAATCCCTTGCTCCCCGGCACGTTCGGGTCGGGCCGGACGAGCGCGACCGCCATAGCCGAGTCGATCGCTGAACAGAACCATTTCTCACCCTGGATGCGCCACGAGCCGTCGCCAGCGGGTTGCGCGATCGTGGTGGCGCGGCCGACGTCGGAGCCGCCCTGGGACTCGGTCATCCACTGGCCACTGGTGATCGCGACGGCCGGATCCGTGGACAGCAGCCGGGGCAGCCAGGCGTCGCGCACCTCGCCGTCGACGTCGGGTCGGGACAGCAGGGCGGCCGCGCCGTCGGCCATCGCGACCGGACAGGTGAAGGTGGCCGACTCCGGGCCGTACAGGTGCAACAGCGCGTGCTGCACGACCCGGGCCCGCTCGCCGTACCGGGCCCGGGCCTCCGGCAGGTACGGCAGCGCCACGAGCGCGTGCTCGGCGGCGGCGGCCCGTAGCCGCTCCCAGCCCGGGCTCGTCTCCACCCGGTCGACGCGCGCTCCCCACCCGTCGTAGCGGTGCAGCACCGGCGGGTGGGCCTCGGCGTCCGCGTGGGCCGCCCGCAGCGGCCCCATCACCTCGGCCGCGAGCGCCTTCAGCGGTCCCTCGGCGGCGGCGAAACCATCCGGGCCGAGCAGGCGGGCGAGCCAGGAGCGCAGCACAGGGTCGTCGGCGTAGACGTCGGGAAGGTCGGGCATTGCCTGGACGTAGCGGGTCACGCCCGACAGTCTTGCCCGTTCCCCGGCTCCGACGCCAGTCCCCCGCCGGGCCGCCCGCTCAGGTCACGGTGATGTCGTGGTCGTCCATCGCCTGGACGCTGCCGTCCGCCATGGAGTAGACGAACGCCTCCAGCGTGTACCGGCCCGGGGCCAGCGTCAGCGTCGTCGTGGCTTCGCCCCGGGCGGGCGCGCCCTCGTCGAGGGTCACGAACGTCTCCTGGACGGTCGTTCCGCTGGCGTCGCGAACCCGCAGGTTGACGGTGGCCTCGAAGACCGTACCGTCCACATGGATTGTGAACGTACGCCCCACGGTGTCCCCGTGCTGCGGAGAGATCAGCCAGACGGGCGCCTGCACCTGCGTGGAGTCCCCCCGACGCAGCACGCCGGTGATATCGACATGACCCCACAGGCCGGAGCTCGACGTCTCGTCGACGCTTAGGCGGACGCCGTTGACCGGGGATCCGGCGTCGGCGGCGACTGCCGTGACCGTCCACACGAGCTGTTCGACGGTCATCTGCGCGAGCTCGGCGCCGACGTTGTTGTTCGCGACGCCGGTGAGGACGACCACCGCGACATCACCCTCGATGCGCACCTCCGTGACCGCCGCGCCGTCCGGCCAGACGCCGAAGTAGTCCGGATCGAGTGGGTCGTCGCGCAGCATCTCCCGCACCGCCGCGGCGATCCGGGCCGGCAGCGTGTTGTCGGCCGGGGTGACCGTACGGAACTCCCGATAGAGCACGACGCGGTTGCCGACCTGGCCCAGGTAGTAGATCGGCACCCGGTCGGGTTCGCCCTGCGGCCCGGGCGTCGGTTGGGTGGTGGTGACCGTGGGGCTGGGGTCGGCCGGCGGCACGGGTTCCGGTGTGGACGGTGGCGCGCAACTGACGGCGCCCACGATGACGGCGGTGGCGGTCACGACCACCGCGCTGGACAGGGATGCGAGGCCCACGGTGATCCTCCTCGACAGGTGGGCGCGCCGGGCGATCCGGGCACGGATCGTGGCCAGCGCATCGGCGGATGGCTGTACTCGCTGGGCGTGGGCGTGGAAGGTGCGCCACAGCTGCTCTTCGACGCTCATTGCGTGGACTCCAGGACGCGCCGGAGGGCCGCGAGGGCCCGGGCGGTGTGGCTCTTGACGGCGCCATGGCTGATTCCCATGACCTCGGCCGTCTGGGCCTCGGACAGGTCGAGGTAGTAGCGCAGGACCAGCGCTTCCCGCTGCCGGGTGGGCAGGGCCCGCACCGCCGCCAGCACGTCGGCGTGCCGATCGGCGTCGATGGCCGCCGATTCGGCGCTGGGCATGGTCTGCGGCTGAGCTCGGCGGAGGAACCGGTCGACGACGCTGCGATGGCGCTGCACAGATCGGCACCGGTTAACCACGCTGCGCCGTAGGTAGGCCGCGCCCGCGCCGTGGTGCTGCAGCCGGGCCCAGCGCTGGTGCAGGGCCACGAAGCAGTCCTGGACGACCTCCTCGGCCGTGCCGGAATCGCCGATCAGCAGCGTGGCCAACCGGACCAGCGACGCGTACTCGGCGGTGTACAGGGCGGTGACGGCCTCGTCCGCCGTGCAGGCGTCGGTGCTCAGGTCAGCGGTCCGCGGCTCATCGTCCGTGCCCGCATCGTGCGCAGCTCCGACGGGGCCCGCACTGCGCGGGCTATCCCCGGGGACGGTCGCCGGTGTCACCCCGCTGCTCCTCCCCCACGCCGTCGGCTGCGCGCTGGGTAGCACGCATCCCTAACGCGCGACTCGGGCCCCAGGTTTACCGTGCCGTCAGCGACGGTGTCGGGTCAATGACACGGGCCACAGGGCGCGGGCAAGTCGGGCCGCGAGGGCGCCGACCGTACGGTCAGCGCTGGAAGTACTGACCGTTCCAGGTCCAGGTCATGGGCTCGGAGACCTGGGCGTCGGGCCCCGACGTCCAGGCGCCGAGCACGCCCGGTGCGTCGAACCACCAGCCACTGACGATGCGGTCGGGTTCGGTCACGAGGTCGACCGCGACGAAGCTGGTCTCGGTGCGCTCGAGCACGAGGATGCCCTGCCCCCGCAGCCCGACCCCGTCCTGCCTCCACTGCTCCGCGGGCACGCCCGCCTCGCGGCAATGCAGCTGGATCAGCACGTAGTGATGGCCGTCGTCGTCCAGGTCGGCCAGGTACAGGGTCGGAGTGGTGAAGGCCAGCTCGTAGAGCAGTCCGTCGCGGCTGACCCGGTGGACGCCTTCATCCTCGTTCCGTACGAACTGGATGGTCCCGCCCGGGCAGCCCAGGGCTCGGGCGATGTAACCGTCGTCTGGACCGAGATCGATCGGTGGACCGAGCGTCTCGTCGCCGACCGCGACGACCGGGGTCAGTCCACTGGGGACGGACTCGAACGAGTCACCGTCCCAAACGTATGCCGCGGCTGCCCCAGGGGCCCACTCGTACCCGGGCATGCTCCACTGCTGCTCGGTCAGGATCCGTCCATCCTGGACCCAGATGTCGCGGTGGACCTGCCACTCGACCGGCCCAACCCAGTCCCCGACCGGGCGCAGGGTGCCGTCACGGTCGCGGGTGATCACCAGGAGCGCGGTCAGCACGTGGGCAGTCTCCGGAACGGGCAGGCACCCGACCTCAATGATCGCCTCGACCGACCCGTCGCCGGTGACATCGCCGTACACGACCTGCCGACCCGACACGTCGTCCTCGAGGATCAGCATCGCCTGGGGAAAGCCTTCGGTGCGACCGTCGGTGAACCGCAGGGTGCCGGATGGGCAGTTCGCGCGGGGCGGCACGGTGAGCGTCACGTTGGCCCAGTCGACCGCGGCGATGGGGTCGTCGATCGTGGTTGGCGACCGCTCCGGGACGGGCAGGTTCGGCCGAGGCTCCGGCCAGGGCGGCCGCGGCGGCACGGTCGGCGTGGTGCTCGACGGGCTCGGGGTCTGGCCCGGCGGCGGGGGCGCGGCGGTCGGCCGCAGGGCGGTGGTGGCGCCGAGGAGCACCGCGACGACCGCCGCCGCGACCAGGCCGGCCGTGACGAGGCGCCGGCGACGCAGCTGGCGCTCGGCCCGGGCCCGCAGGCTCGCGCCCGGGGGCGGGGTCACGCTGTCGCGCACGGCCGAGCGCAGCCCGGCGAACGCGTTCCGTGTCTCGAGGTCACTCATCGGGTCACGCCCTTCCTCCGTTGACGGACCCGGCGGTACGCCCGCTGGGGTCGGCGTCCGCCCGATCCTCGGCGTCCAGACCCGTCGCGCCGGCCTCGCTCAGTTGGGTCGCGAGCGCGGTCCGGCCGCGGCTCAGCCACGCCTTGACCGTGCCCACCGGCACGCCGAGCTCCTGGGCGACATCGGCGACCGGCAGGTCCACCAGGTAATGCAGCACCATCGCGGTGCGCTGGTTGGTCGGCAGCGTGCGCAGCGCGGCCACCAAGGCGACATGATCGGGCTGCAGGGCCGGCACGACCTCGACCTGCTGCCGGGCCAGGTGCCGGTCCGCGGTCCGGCGGCGGCGGAACCGCGAGGTCGCCAGGTTGACGGCGACCCGCCGCAACCAGGCCACCGGGTCGTCGTACCCGGCGATGGCCCGCCAGCGCTGCCAGGCCCGGCAGAACACGTCCTGGGCCAGATCCTGGGCGTCGCCGAGGTCTCCGGTCAGCGCGTGCAGCAACGCCACCAGGTCGCGGTAGTGCGCCTGGTAGAGCGCGTCGAAGGCCCGAGCCTCCGCCTGGGCGCGCGCCCCGCTCCCGTCAGGGTCCATGCCTTGTCCACACGCGCAGCCCCCGCCTCCGGTTGCAGCCAGCGCCTCAGCAGGCGGTCGTGCCCGCGCACAGCCGTTCGGCCGCGCGCTGACGCCCCTTCCTCGGCGCGCCCGTCCGTGCGCGTCCGGACCAAAGGACGCCCCGGCGTTGGTTGCGGCCGAGTAGGGAGATTTCCATCAGCGGCGGGCGAGCAGCGGGACCGGCCCGTTGACCGACCTCACCGGCTGTGGCAGGTCAGGGTGAGTTCGTAGGTCTGGCCGACCAGGTCGGCCCCGAAGCTGTGGTGTGGCTGCTCGTCGATGAGCTGGAAGCCGCGGCTGAGGTAGACCCGCCGGGCCGCCGCGAGCACGCTGTTGGTCCACAGCCGGACGCGTTCGTACCCGTGCGCGCGGGCGAAGTCCAGGCAGGTGTCCACGAGCCGGCCGCCCAGCCCGAGCCCCCGCGCCGACGGGTGTACCAGCAGGATGCGCAACTGGGCTGTGGTGGCGTCGTACGGCACGCAGAACACGCACCCGACCCGCCGACCGTCGCGTTCGGCGATCCAGGCGCCGCTGCGGTCGTCCGCCGCGTTCGCGTAGTCGGCCACAATCCGCGCGACCAGTGCCTCAAACGACGTGTCCCAGCCGAACTCGGCGGCGTACTGCTCGCCGTGCGCCATCACCACCCAGCCCAGGTCACCCGGAACGCCGAGCGGTCGGATCGTCGCGTCCAATCCGCCTCCCTGCCTACGGAGCAACTGAAACGGTCGTTTCAGTGGCAGAATAGCGTGGTGAACGACGAGGAGCCACCCCCCTCCGCGCGCCGGGCCGAGCTGCTCGAGCTGGCCTACCGGTACGTGCTGGACCACGGCCTGGTCGAGCTGTCCCTGCGCCCGCTCGCGGCGGCGATCGGGTCCAGCCCCCGGGTGCTGTTGTTCCTGTTCGGCAGCAAGGATGGGCTGATCCGGGCCCTGCTCGCCCGGGCCCGGGCCGACGAACTGTCCATGCTGGAGGGTCTACCGCCCGGGTCGCTGGCCGAGGTCGCCGGCCGCATCTGGACGTGGGCGAGCGACCCGCGCCACCGGCCGGTGCTCGTGCTGTGGGCGCAGGCGTACGTCCGCTCGCTGACCGAGCCGGACGGGCCGTGGGCGGCCTTTGCTCAGTCCACTGTAGACGACTGGTTGCAGGTGCTCGCCGCGGCTCAGCCGGCCGCGGTGCGGCGAACCAAGGCGGGGCTGGCGCAGCGCACGCAGGTGCTGGCGGTGCTGCGGGGCGCGATCCTGGATCTGATCGCCACCGGGGACACGGCCCGCACGACGGCCGCCGTCACCGCCTACCTACGTACGCTGTGAGCCCTGCGGGGCATCGTCGCGGCCCGCGTCGTCGAGCCGTACGGTCAGGGACGGGTCAGCGCCTCGCCCCACACGGCGATCGTGGTCGTGAACGAGCCCGGATCGGTGGCGGTAACCGTGATCGCGATCGGGATGAAGCTGTCACCGGCGTACTCCGGCGTGGCGGAGTAGTGGGTGACCGCGCCCTCCCGGGCCAGCGGCGCGATGATGTTCTCATCGATGTGTCGCTTGACCTCGGCCAGGCCGAGCGGAACATAGACGATGTTGTGCGGAAGGTCGGGCTGACCGCCGAAGATCTCCGGCAGCAGGAGCAGCTTCTCGAGCTGACCTGCCCGGGCCGGCTCCTCCGCCCGTGCCTGCGACGTCACGTGTGAGAAATCCGGCCCGATCGAAGGTGTGGACATCCGGGCAGCCTAGGCGACCGGCGTCCCCGCCGCCACCCTTGCCCGGCCGCCGACACGCACAGGCTCGGCGTGCGGGTGGTATGTTGTCGAGTCTTGACGCGGACACACACTGACCACATGAGGGGGTCTGGTGTCGGTAACCCAGATCGACGTGAATGACGAAGCGCTCGCCGAGGCGATGCGGCTGTCCGGGGTCAAGAACATGAGGGACATGGTCGATCTCGCCCTTCGCGAGTATGTCGCCCGCCACCGCCGGATCGTCGCGCTCGACCAGTACGCCGCCGCCGCGCGGTCGTGGGACTACGTGGGCTGGCAGACGATGCGCGCCGCCGGGAAGACCTCCGCTGCGTGAATTCGCTGCATTAGCTGGTCGGCGGGCGACGAGCCTGTCGCTGAGTCAGCAGCGAGCCCTGGGTCAGCGAGCCCGTCCTGAGTAGAGGGACCCGGCTCTGGTCAGGAGGCCACGCGCAGGCGGATGGTTTCGGGCATGGCGCGCAGGCGTTCCAGCACCGCCTCGGAGTAGTCCACGCCGATGTCGGTCAACACGTAGCCGACCTCGCCCCGCGTGCCGAGGAGCTGGCCCTCGACGTTGACGTCGTGCTCGGCGAGAATGCCGTTGACCTGGGCGAGCACACCCGGCGTGTTGCGGTGGATGTGCACGAGGCGATGCGCCCCGGGACGGGCCGCCAGCGCCACCGGTGGCAGGTTGACCGACAGCGTCGTCGTGCCCTCGGTGACGAACTGGGCGAGCTTGTTCGCCACAAAGGAGCCGATGTCGGCCTGAGCCTCCTCTGTGGACCCTCCAATGTGGGGGGTGAGGATGACGTTGGGCAGACCGCGCAGCTCGGAGACGAACTCGTCGCCGCGGCCCTTGGGCTCCTGCGGGAAGACGTCGACCGCCGCGCCGGCCAGGTGCCCCGACTCGAGGTGGGCGCGCAGCGCGGCGTGGTCGATGACGAAGCCGCGGCTCAGGTTGAGGAAGATGCTGCCCGGCTTCATCCGGGCGAACTGCTGCTCGCCGAAGAAGCCGCTGTTGCCGGGCCGGCCGTCGACGTGCAAGGTCACCACGTCGGCCACGGCGAGCAGCTCGTCCAGGGTGGCGCAGCGACGGGCGTTGCCGAGGGCCAGTTTGTCGGCGGTGTCGTAGAAGTAGACGCTCATGCCCAGCGCCTCGGCGAGCACCGACAGCTGGGAACCGATGTTGCCGTAACCGACGATGCCGAGCACCCGTCCCCGCACCTCGTGGCTGCCGTCGGCCGCCTTGTCCCAGATGCCCTGGTGCAGGGCGGCGTTCTTGTCGGTCAGCCGCCGGTGCAGGGCGATGATCTCCGCCAGGGCCAACTCGACCACGCTGCGGGTGTTGGAGAACGGGGCGTTGAACACCCCCACGCCGCGGGCCGAGGCGGCGGTCAGGTCGATCTGGTCGGTGCCGATGCAGAACGCGCCGATCGCGAGCAGCTTCGGCGCGGCGTCCAGCACGGCCGGCGTGACCTGGGTCTTGGATCGGATGCCGAGCAACTCAACATCGGCCACGCGCTCGATGAGTTCGGCCTCGTCCAGCGCCCGGCCGAGCGTCTCCACATCGATCCCGTCGGCCTTGAGCCGCGCGACGGCGTCGGGGTGGATCCCCTCCAGCAGCAGTGCCCGCATGTCCGGTCAGCCTAGCCCAGCCGACACCCGCCGCCGGTTCCCCGACCGGGCACCGTGCTCCGCGTCACGGCGACGACTCGTCGAGGGCCGTGACCATGTGTGCCTGTTGTTGGTCGGTTGTGCCTGTTGCTAGTCGGTGAGGACGTCGTCGATAGTTGTGGCGTCCAAGGCTCGGTCCAGCCACCGGTCGAGGATTGCTGGGTCGGTGCAGGCCATGATCCGGGAACGCTGGTCATCGGTCATCGGTATGGCCCGACGGTCAAGGACACGGAGCAAGTACTTCGCCCCGGCCTTAACTTCCCCCTCAGCCAAGCCTTCGGCTCGACCCTCTTCGCGGCCCTTGGCGAGACTCCGGGCCTCGAGGTCGCGGAACACCTTGCTCTCGTAGCGGTATCCGCCGGTGGTCAACACTTGGTTCTCCCAGAGTTCCCGTTCGCGCCCCTTGAGGCGTTTGACCATGAAGTCATGATGGGCGCGCGCCTTGATCGGTGAGTCTTCGAAGAGGGCCAGCGCGGCCGCCACCGCGGCCGTGCGGACCTGCGGGTCGCCCGGGTGCCCGATGAGGGAAAGGGCGGCGAGCAGGGGCAGGTCCCGAGCGCGGTCGGGGTCGGTGACCCGGGGCATCTGTCGCGGGCCGACCGCCACGGGGCGGATGACTGAACCGTGGTTATCGAGCTCGATCGGCGTGCCGGCCCACCGTGTCGTGGCATCATCGGCGCAGACGACCATGACGATGGTGGGGCAGCCGTGCCGGCCGTGCACGATCGTCTGGTATTGCGGCCACCGCCTTCGTTCGCTGTTCTCTCGCCCGAGTTGGGTCTCGACCACGACGGCGTAGCTGACCCGATTGCCGTGTCGGAACAGGATCAGCTTGTCGGCGTGCCAGTCCGGCAGGTTGGTGGAGATGGTGGTCGGGTACCTCCAGATCGGCGTCATCGGGCACGGCCTTGCCCAGGTGATCAGGGAGCAGGTCGAGGACCAGCGACGGACGACGGCCGAACATCTCACCGCTGAGCTCGTGAGCAATCGACGGCACGACAAACCCCGGGCAGGAGAAGCGAACGAAGAGAATGCCCTCGCGCGGGCCGCGCGTCTCACCTACCCGACCAGGTCGGGCCCGTATTGTGGTGCCTCGCCCTAGTTAGCGCCCCGCGTTCCGTGCCACCCGCGGTGCGCCGGCACCGGCCAACTCGGCATGACAGCGCACCGTCCGGGGTGGACGATCGCGGCGCGACACGCCGGCCGCCCGTCTGGTAGCCGGGCGGGCCACGGCCGACCGTGCGGTCAGCCGACCCGCCTGGCGCCGATACATCGCGATGCTTGCCGGGGTGTGGTGCGATGGAGGCACCGCGTGTACGGGAGAGGGATCGGCGTGCCGTCGAGTGTGGACACATCCCCGGGGCCGACGAGTGCCTATGTGTTCATCTCCTACGCCCGGGCCGACGCGGCGTACGTCAAGGCGCTGGTCGCGGCGCTGGATGCGGCCGGCGTTCCCTGGTGGTACGACGAGCGGCTCGAGGGCGGGGACCCGTTCGGTCGGGTGCTCGCGGACCGGATCGATAGGTGCGCCGCTTTTGTCCTGGTGATGTCGCCGGACGCGGCGGCCTCGGCGTACGTGGCGAAGGAGGTGCGGCGGGCGCAGCGGGGCCGGCGGCCCATCTATCCGCTGCTGCTAGCGGGCAAGCCGCTGCCGGCGGTAGCCGACCTGCAGTACGTCTCGGTCGCTGGCGCAGTCCCGCCCCCGGCCAGCCTCCTCGATGCGCTGCGGACCCGCGTCGCCGACCCACCGCCGCCGGCCACCCCGGGCGACGCTCGGCTCGTGGGGCGCGGTTTTCCGCTGCGTAACCCGCACTTCGTGGGGCGCGAGGCCCTGCTGCACCGGCTCGCCGAGGATCTGCTGTGGTCGCCGGTCGCGGTCCAGGCGCTGCACGGCCTCGGCGGGGTCGGCAAGACCCAGCTCGCGGCCGCAGTGGGACCGCCTCGGTCACACCATCGATATCGATGTGATGAGCCGGGCCGAGGCCGTGGCGCTGCTGCGGGAACGCGTTCCCCATATCGAGGAGTCTATCGCTGTCGAGATCGTCGAGTTTCTCGGCCGGCTGCCGCTCGCGGTCGATCTCGCCGGCGGTTACCTGGCAACTAACGGAACCCCGCCAGCGCGGTACCTGGCCCTGCTGCGCGAGGCCGGGAACGGCATCGGGGCGTACTTCGACGAGTCCGAGGAGGAGCGGCTCGGCTACCGCCACACGATCGCCACCGTCTGGGAGCCGACCCGGGCCGACCTGGCGGCGGCCAGCCCGGCGGCGGACCAACTGTTGCGGCTGTGCGCCTTCCTCGCGCCCGATCCGATCCCGCTCGACCTGTTCACCGCGCACCCGGAGGCGCTGCCCGAGCCGCTGGCCGGCGCCGCCGCCGACCCGGCGACCTGAGCCAGGGGCCCGGGGATGACCCGGGAGCCTGGTCAGGTTTGGGATGCCCCGGACCAGGCGCCTCCGTTGGGATCGACGATCGTCAGGCGCTGGGTGGCCCGGGTGAGGGCGACGTACAGGTCGCTGCGCCCCCGCGGCGAGGCCTTCTCGACGGCGTGCGGATCGACGACGATAACCGAGTCGAACTCCAGGCCCTTGCCCTGCGCCACCGTGAGCACGGCCACGGGCTGGGTCAGGTCGGGGTCGGCCCCGAACGAGGCCTCCGGCGCCACCGACCGTACGGCCTCGGCGACGAGATCCCAATGGACGGCCGGCACGATGACGCCCAGCCGCCCCTCCCCCAGCGACGCCAGCTCCTCCCGCACCGCCGCGGCCACGGCCTCGCCCAGGGACCCGTCCACACTCACCGTCCGCGGGGGTACGCCGGTCGAGCGCACCGAGGTCGGCGGGCGCAGCGATGGATCGATGGAGGCCAGGACGGTGCCGGCCAGGTCCATGATCTCCGCCGGCGTACGGTAGTTCACCGTCAGCTCGGCCAGGCGCCAGCGATCGGCCACGTACGGCGCGAACACCGACTCCCAGGAGGCGGCCCCGGCCAGGTCCCCGGTCTGGGCGATGTCACCGACGACGGTCATCGATCGGCTCGGGCAGCGCCGCATGAGCAGGCGCCAGGCCATCGGCGACAGCTCCTGCGCCTCGTCGACGATGACGTGCCCGAAGGCCCACCGCCGGTCGGCCGCCGCCCGCTGGGCGGTGGTGAGCTGCTCGACCAGGCGCTGCCGCTCGGCGAGCGTGGCGGCGTCGAGCAGGTCGGTGGCGAGCAGGACCTCCGACTCGACGTCCTCGAACTCGAACGTCCGCGAACCCTCGGCCACCTCCAACGTCCCGCGCGCGTACTCCTCCTGCCGCCGGTGCTCCGCCTCGAGCCGGGCCTGGGTGCCGTCGTCGAGCTCGCCCAGCAGCTCCATCGCCTCGTCGAGCAGCGGCACATCCGCCGGTGTCCATCCCCCGGGCTCGCGCACCAGCAGCGCTCGCTCCTGCTCGGACAGCTCCGGCGCGGCCGAGGCGAGCGCGTCCGGGTCGGCGAAGAGGTCGTTCAACAACTCCTGCGGGGTGAGGATCGGCCACAGCCAGTCCAGCGCCGCCTGCACCGCCGGCTCGGCGGCCAGCTCGGTCCGGATCTCGGCCAGGTCGGCCGCGTCCAGCAGCATCGGGTCACCCGGCGCGTCGTCGCCGCCGAGCGGGTCATCGGCGTAGGGGTCGGTGCCGATCGCCTCCGCCAGCTGCCGGGTGAGCGCGTCCAGCACGTGCCGGGCGAAGATCTTCCGCGCCTCGTTGTGCGGCTTGCCGGACCTCCGGGCCGCCGCCCGGGCGTCCTCGGCGTCGGCCCGGTGCAGGATGAGCACCTCCTTGTCGATCGGCAGCTCCATCCCGCCCTGCTCGGGCACCCGCTGCCGGTCCCGCACGGCCTTGGCCAGCACATCGACCATCATCAGGCGGCCCTTGATCTCGGCTGCCTCGGCCGGCTCGGTCCGGGTCGCCCGCACGCCCGGGTACAGGTCGCCCACCGTCCGCAGCAGCACCCCGGTCTCGGCCAGCGACGGCAGCACGTGGGAGATGTAGCGCAGGAACGTCCGGTTCGGGCCGACGATGAGCACGCCCCGGGTCGACAGCTGCTGCCGGTAGGTGTAGAGCAGGTACGCCGCCCGGTGCAGCGCCACCGCGGTCTTGCCCGTGCCCGGCC
>JADGGF010000582.1 GCA_019690055.1 Micromonosporaceae bacterium | reverse complement strand
GGGCCGTGGTGGGCGGCTTCGCGGTGGGGCTGGTCGTCAACTACGTCACCGGCTACACCGACGAGCCGAACCTCGCCCCGGTCGCGGTGCTCGGCCTGTTGCTCGCCGTGCTGCTGGTCCGCCCCAACGGTGTCTTCGCCGGCCCCACCGTCCGCCGGGCGTAGCGGTGGCGGCGGGTTCAACGGTGGGCGAGACGGGCATGGCGCCGGACGAGACGGGCACCGGGGTGGGCGAGGCAGGCTCAGCGGTGGGCGCGACGGGCATGGCGGTTGAAGACAAGGGTTGGCTGACGAGCGTGGCCGGCCGCAGCGCGGCGGCCGGGCTGGCCGTCCTGGTGGTCGGCGTGGCCGCGAGCTACGCGCTGCCCGACCGGCTCTTCGCCCTCGGCCAGGCCGTGGCCTGGCTGGTCACGGCGCTCGGGCTGACCATCCTCATTGGACTGTCGGGTCAGCTCTCGCTCGGGCAGGCCGGGTTCATGGCGGCCGGGGCCTACGCTACGGCGCTGACCCAGAACGCCCTCTACGACGCGGGGTTCACGGTGGCACCCCCGACCGGGGCCAGTGGGCGGTTCGCGGCCGCCGCCGCCCCGACCGCGGCCGGCTGGACGCTGCTGGTCGCCCTGCTCGTCGGGGGGGCCGGGGCGGCCGCCGCCGGCGCGCTGCTCGGCCTCGCCGCGGTCCGCATGCGGGGGGCGTACCTCGCCGGCGTCACCCTGGCGTTCGGCCTCATCGTGACGCCGGTGGCCGCCCTGGTGGACGCGCTCGGCGGCGAGCAGGGCCTGCGGGTGCACGTCCCGCGCGCGCCCGACGCGATCGGCTCGGCGGTCGGGGAGGGGCGCTTCCGCGTCTGGGTGGCGCTGGTCGCGGCGGCGCTGGTGCTGGCGGTGCTGACCGCCGTGGTGCGCGGCCCGTGGGCGCGGGACCTGTGCGCGGCCCGCGACGACGAGGCGGCCGCGGCGCTGGTCGGCATCCCGGTGGCCCGGGTGCGGCTGGTCGCCTTCGTGGTGAGCGCGGCCACGGCCGGGCTCGGCGGCGGGCTGTACGTCTACCTGGCCGGCACCGTACTGCCGGGCTACTTCGGCCTGACCACCTCCCTGTTCCTGCCGGTCGCCGTCGTGCTCGGGGGCGTGGGCCGGCTCGTCGGGGCGGTCTGGGGCACGCTCTTCGTGGTCGCCGTGCCGATCGTGACCACCGAGGTGATGTCGGCCGTGCACGCGAGCCCCGCGCTGCAGGCTCGGCTGTCCGGCAACGCACCGTTGGCCCTGCTCGGGCTGTGTCTGATCGTGGTGACGCTCGCCACTCCGGGTGGCCTGGCGGCCCGGCTCGCCGGCGGCCCACGCCGGACCCGCTCCGGTCGCCGGGGCGGCCGGGCCGCGGCCCAGGCCGGTACCGGGGCGAGTCCACCCACTCGGGACGTATCAGAATGAGCACCATCCGGCCTGCCACGGTCGTGCCCGCAGCGAGAGAGGACCCGATGAGAGCCCCCATCCGCGCCGTCGCCTTGGTCGCCGCCGTCGGCATGGTCGCCGCCACAGCCCTGGTCGCGGCCTGCTCGCCCACGGAGCCGCCGTCGGAGGAGCCGTACGTGCCGCCCCGCGGCGTGACGGAGAAGGAGATCCGCCTCGGCACGCACCAGCCGCTGACCGGGCCGGCGTCCAGCTACTCGCGGGTCTCAGTGGCGATGAAGGCGTACTTCGATCACGTCAACGCGCACGGCGGGGTGCACGGGCGTCAGATCACCCTCATGAGCAAGGACGATGCGTACAACCCGGCGAATACGCAGACGGTGGTGCGGGAGCTGGTCGAGCAGGACGAGGTGTTCGCGATCGTGGGTGGTCTCGGCACGCCCACCCACAGCGCCGTGCTCGACTACCTCAAGGACGAGCAGGTGCCCGACCTGTTCGTCGCCTCGGGTGCGGGCTCGTGGAACCAGCCGGCCCGCTACCCGGGCACCTTCGGGTTCCAGACCGACTACACCACGGAAGGCAAGATCGTCGGGCACTACCTGGCGGAGGAGTCCGCTGGCGAGACGATCTGCGCGTTCCACCAGGACGACGACTTCGGCCGGCAGTTCGTCGCCGGCGTGGAGGCCGGCCTGGGCACCCCGGTCGCGCTGCGGCAGAGCTACATCACGTCGAACACCAACGTCGCCCCGCAGGTGCAGGCGATGCAGTCCGCCGGCTGCACGGTGGTCGTTCTCGCCACGTTGCCGACCTTCACCGCGCAGGTGCTGCGGACCGCCGACCAGCTGTCGTTCCGGCCGCAGTTCGTCGCCTCCACCTCCGGCAGCGACTACGCGACCGTGGGCGCCATCCTCGGCGTGGACAAGGCCCTGCTCGAGGGCCTGATCAGCACCGGCTACCTGCCGATCGCCACCAACCCCAACGACCCGTGGATCGCGCTGTTCCAGCGGATCATGGACGAGTACGGCGACGGGGGCGAGGTCGACAACAACGTCGTCGTCGGCATGTCGATCGCCTACCTCACCGTGCAGGCGCTGCAGCGGGCCGGCCGGGAGATCACCGTGGACGGCCTCATCGCCGCGATCGAGCAGGGCGGGTTCACCGGGCCGGGCCTGGTGCCGTTCGGCTTCTCGCCGACGAGCCACGCCGGCTACAGCGGCGGCCGGATGTCGAAGGTCACCAATGGCACGCAGGACTATTTCGGTCCCGCCTACGTGACCGACGCCGGCTCCGCCCCGGTGACCGAGTACACCGAGCCGGCCGCTGTGCCGCCGCCGGACGGCATTCCGACGCCCTGACGGGTGAAGTGACCGGCGTGTGGGGCCAATCGGCCCCGGCCTCGGCGTCGGACGCCGGACCATGACCGGCATGGGCCGTGAACCAGACAACCTGCGGCTGCACTCCCCGTTGGAGACCGAGCCGACGTTCACCCTGACCTTCCGCGGCTACAACCG
>JADGGF010000581.1 GCA_019690055.1 Micromonosporaceae bacterium | reverse complement strand
ATCGTCGGCAGCGTCAGATGTGTAAAAGAGACCGGCCCCCCGGCGCTCCCGTAGCGGCGCCGCCACCGGTGGCGGCACCACCCAGCGGCGGCGGCCCAACCGCGGGACCACCGAGCGGCGCAGCCACTCAGTAGGCGGAGCCGCTCAGTAGGCGGAGCCGCTCAGTAGGCGGAGCCGCTCAGTAGGCGGGGCCGCTAGTAGGCGGGGCCGCGGCGTCTCGGACCGGTGATCGGGCCCCGGTCTTCCGGGGCCCGGCTGGGACTGTCCAGTCTCACCGGTCGGTGGCGAGGGCGGCGAGGGCGGTATGCACCATGACGCGCACGCCGTACCCGATGGCCGACTCGTCCACGTCGAAGCCGGGCTGGTGGATATCCACTGCTTCGGACGCGTCCGGCCGGCCGACCCCGAGCCGGAACATCGTGCCGGGAACGTGCTGCAGGTAGAAAGCGAAGTCCTCCCCACCCATCGACACCTCGGCCTCGCTCACCCGGTCGGGTCCGAGGGCCTCCCGCGCGGCGGCCTCAAGGATGGCCGTGGTCGCCCGGTCGTTGATGACCGGCGGCACGCCGCGGACGTACTCGACGTCGACCTCGGCCCCGGTGCCCGCCACCGCGTCCCGCACCAGCGCCGGCACCACGTCGGGCAGCACCCGCCAGCCGTCGTGGCTGAGCACCCGTACGGTCCCGCGGGCGTAACCCTCGGCGGCGATGACGTTGTGCGTCTCTCCAACGTGGACCGCGCCGAAGACGAGGCTCGCTCCGGCCCGCGGGTCGAGCCGACGGCTGAGCAGCGCCGGCAGCTCCACGACGATCCGGCCGAGCGCGTACGCGAGGTCCACCGTGAGGTGCGGCCGGGCCGTGTGCCCGCCCGGCCCCGAGAGCCGGACGCCGAGCAGGTCGGCGGCGGCGGTGATCGGACCGGTCCGCACGGCAGCGTGGCCGGCCGGCAGGTGCGGGTAGCAATGCAGCGCGAAGATCGACTGCACCTCGGCGAGCCCGCCGGCCGCGATGACCACGGGCGCGCCGGCCGGCGGCCGCTCCTCGCTCGGCTGGAAGATCAGGCGCACCCGACCCGGGAGCGCTCCGGCTCGGTTCAACTCCGCCAGCACTCGCCCGACGCCGACGAGGATCGTCGTGTGCACGTCATGTCCGCAGGCGTGGCAGACGTTCGCCACCGTGGAGCGGTAGGGCACGTCCTTGGTGTCCGGCAGGGGCAGCGCGTCCAGGTCGGCCCGCAGCGCCACCACCCTCTCGCCGGTGCCGACGTCACAGATCACCCCGTTGCGCTCGGGCAGCAGCCGCGGCCTCAGGCCGACCGCCCGCAACCGGTCCGCGACGAGGGCGGCGGTGGCGCGTTCCTGTCCGGACAGTTCGGGGTTGGCGTGGATCCGCCGGCGCAGCGTGACCAGCTCGGCCTCATGGCGAGCCAGCCAGTCGGTGAGGTGAGCTCGCAGCCACCCCGAGCCGTCACGGGTTCCCGTCCCACCAGGGCCGGCGGGCGCAGTGGTCACTGTCGAATCATCCTCTCCCGGGGAGTGGTCGGCGGCCGGTCCGCCCAGACCACGGTCGCACAGCCCTCGACTTTCCCCGTGCCGCGTCGTCCCGCAAGATAGGTCTGGCCACCCGACCTGGGCGGAGACCCCGCCACGACCGCTGGAGTGACGCGAGCCGGTGACGACGAAGAGCCCGTGGCGCGAGCAGTCCTCGCCCGGCAACCCGCCAACCGATGACCGGGCCACGCCGGGCACCGTGATCGGTGGGCGGTACGAGCTGATCGCAGCGATCGGTCACGGCGGCATGGGTACGGTCTGGCGCGCCACCGACACGCTGCTGCACCGCGACGTCGCGGTGAAGGAGGTCATCCTTCCGCCCACGATGCCGCAGCACGAGAAGGACGCGCTGTGCGAGCGGACGATGCGGGAGGCGCGGGCGGCCGCCGCCCTGGCCCACCCGAGCGTGGTGCAGGTCTACGACGTCGTCACCGACGCCAACCGGCCGTGGATCGTGATGGAGCTGCTCGAGGCCCGCAGCCTCGCCGACATGGTCATCGACGACGGCCCCCTGCCACCCCGGGCCGTGGCCAAGATCGGCATCGCCATGCTCGGCGCGCTCGAGGTGGCCCACGCGGCCGGTGTGCTGCACCGGGACGTGAAGCCGGCCAACGTGCTGATCTGTGAGGACGGCCGGTGCGTGCTCACCGAC
The DNA here is from genome assembly GCA_019690055.1 of Micromonosporaceae bacterium. Lineage (GTDB taxonomy): Bacteria > Actinomycetota > Actinomycetes > Mycobacteriales > Micromonosporaceae > DATBGZ01. Next base: position 724 of record JADGGF010000581.1, on the reverse strand, counting down.
TTCGGCGTCGCCCGGCTGCCGGCCGAGAGCAAGCTCACCACGCCGGGCATGGTGCTGGGCTCGCCCCACTTCATCTCGCCCGAGCGCGCTGTCGGCGGGGAGTTCGGCCCACCCAGCGACCTGTTCTCCCTCGGCGTGACGCTCTACACCGCGGTCGAGGGCGGGCCGCCGTTCGACCGGGGGGACCCGTTCGAGACCATGCGGGCGGTCGTCGAGGAGGCGCCCCGCCCGGCCCGGCTCGCCGGGCCGCTCAAGCCGGTGCTGTGGGGTCTGCTGGAGAAGGAGCCGGAACGCCGGTGGACCGTCGAGCAGGCTCGCAGCGCGCTGCGCGAGCTGCTCGCCGGGCCGCTCGCCCCGGCCCGCAAACCGGCGCCACGGCCCGCCACCGACCTGGGCACCGCGGGACGTCAACCGGTGGAGACCCCGCCCGCGATCCGCCAGAGCGGGGTGGGCGGCCGGGCGATGCTCGACCCGAACGAGCCGCTCGACCAGCAGGTCGCCCGACTCCGCGAATCCGCCGGGCTGCCGCCGGAGGCGCCCGATCGGTTGACTGACGAAGACATCACCCGGGCCATCCCGGTCAGCAGCGACTCGCCGGGCGGCGGGGCGGGTGGCACGCGCTCGCGCCCTCCGGCCGACGCCGGGCCGCGCGACGTCTGGTGGGACTCGCCGTCCCGGGCCGAACGGCCGAGCTGGGCCGGGGGCGCCAGCTGGGGCGGCTGTG
>JADGGF010000580.1 GCA_019690055.1 Micromonosporaceae bacterium | reverse complement strand
GACCTAGGGGCCTCGGGGGCGAGGCCTGACGTGTGGCGTCCATACGGATGGGAGAGGGCATGACTCGGGCGGTAGGCACCCCCTCGGGGGCCGGGGAGGCGGCGCGCGGCCGCCGGTCGGGTGGGCTGCGCGTGGAACGCGTGTGGACCACGGCCGGCGTGCACCCCTACGACGAGGTGACCTGGGAGCGGCGCGACGTCGTCATGACGAACTGGCGTGACGGCTCCGTTGTCTTCGAGCAGCGGGGCGTCGAGTTCCCCACCTTCTGGTCGCTGAACGCGACCAACATCGTCACCACCAAGTACTTCCGGGGTGCCGTCGGTACGCCGCAGCGGGAGTCCTCCCTGCGTCAGCTGATCGACCGGGTCGTGCGGACCTACCGCAAGGCGGGTGAGGAGTACGGCTACTTCGCCACCGAGGCCGACGCCGAGGTGTTCGAGCACGAGCTGACCTGGATGCTGCTGCACCAGGTGTTCAGCTTCAACTCGCCGGTCTGGTTCAACGTCGGGACGCCGTCGCCCCAGCAGGTCTCCGCCTGCTTCATCCTCAGCGTCGAGGACTCCATGGAGTCGATCCTCGACTGGTACAAGGAGGAGGGCCTGATCTTCAAGGGCGGCTCCGGCGCGGGCGTGAACCTGTCGCGCATCCGCGGCTCGATGGAGCTGCTCTCCTCGGGCGGCGAGGCGTCGGGCCCGGTGAGCTTCATGCGGGGCGCCGACGCGAGCGCCGGGACGATCAAGTCCGGCGGCGCCACCCGGCGGGCGGCCAAGATGGTCATTCTCGACATCGACCACCCGGACATCGAGGAGTTCATCAGCCTCAAGGCGCGCGAGGAGCACAAGATCCGGGCACTGCGGGACGCCGGCTTCGACATGGACTTGGGCGGCAAGGACATGACCTCCGTCCAGTACCAGAACGCCAACAACTCGGTGCGGGTCTCCGACGAGTTCATGTCGGCGGTGGAGAACGGCGGCACCTTCGACCTGCGGGCTCGCCTCGACGGCCGGGTCGTCAAGACCGTCGACGCACGCGCGTTGTTCCGCCAGATCGCCCAGGCGGCCTGGGAGTGCGCCGACCCCGGCCTGCAGTACGACGACACCATCAACGACTGGCACACCAACCCCGAGTCCGGCCGCATCACGGCGAGCAACCCGTGCTCGGAGTACATGAGCCTGGACAACTCGTCGTGCAACCTGGCGTCGCTGAACCTCATGAAGTTCCGCATGGAGGACGGCCGGTTCGACGCGGAGAAGTTCGCCAAGTCGGTCGAGCTGGTCATCACCGCCATGGACATCTCGATCTGCTTCGCCGACTTCCCGACCCAGAAGATCGCCGAGACCACCCGGGCGTACCGTCAGCTCGGCATCGGTTACGCGAACCTGGGTGCGCTGCTGATGGCCAGCGGCCTGCCGTACGACTCCGACGCCGGTCGCTCGGTCGCGGCCGCGATCACGTCGCTGATGACCGCCACGGCGTACCGTCGCTCGGCCGAGCTGGCCGGGGTGGTCGGCCCGTACGACGGGTACGCGCGCAACGCCGAGGCGCACAAGCGGGTCATGCGCAAGCACGCGGCCGCCAACGACGACATCAAGGCGCACGCCCTGGCGACGCCGATCGTGCGGGAGGCGACCAAGCAGTGGCAGCAGTGCCTCAAGCTCGGGGAGAAGCACGGCTACCGCAACGCGCAGGCGTCGCTGCTCGCGCCGACCGGGACCATCGGCCTGATGATGGACTGCGACACCACCGGCATCGAGCCCGACCTCGCCCTGGTCAAGTTCAAGAAGCTGGTCGGTGGCGGGTCGATGCAGATCGTCAACCAGACCGTCCCGTTGGCGCTGCGCACCCTGGGCTACCCCGAGGAGCAGATCGAGGCGATCACCGAGTACATCAACGAGCACGGCCACGTGGTGAACGCGCCCGGGCTGCGCCCGGAGCACTACCCGGTCTTCGACTGCGCCATGGGTGAGCGCGCGATCGCCCCGATGGGTCACGTGCGGATGATGGCGGCGGTGCAGCCGTTCCTCTCCGGCGCGATCAGCAAGACCGTAAACCTGCCGGAGTCGGCGACTGTCGAGGACATCGAGCACGTCTACTTCCAGGCGTGGAAGATGGGGCTCAAGGCCATCGCGGTGTACCGGGACAACTGCAAGGTCGGCCAGGTCCTCAGCGCGGGCGGCAAGAAGAAGGCCGAGGCCGAGCCCGAGAAGGTCATCGAGTACCGCCCCACCCGCAAGCGCCTGCCCAAGAAGCGGCCGTCGCAGACCGTGTCGTTCTCCGTCGGCGGGGCCGAGGGATACATGACCGCCTCGTCCTACCCGGACGACGGTCTCGGCGAGGTCTTCCTCAAGATGTCCAAGCAGGGCTCCACCCTGGCCGGCATCATGGACGCCTTCTCGGTGGCGATCTCGATCGCCCTGCAGTACGGCGTGCCGCTGGAGAAGTACGTCGAGAAGTTCACCAACATGCGGTTCGAGCCGGCCGGCATGACCGACGACCCGGACATCCGCATGGCGACGTCGGTGGTGGACTACATCTTCCGCCGGCTCGCACTGGACTACCTGCCGTACGAGAAGCGCGCCGAGCTGGGCATCTTCACCGCCAAGGAACGCGCCGCGCAGGTGCGGGCCGAAGCGAACGGCGAGGAGTTCGACCTGGCGGCGCTGGCCGCGAGCACTCCCGTCGAGGCCACGACCACGGCCGAGACGAAGCCGGAGGCGAAGCCCGCTGAGGCCGCCAAGCCAGCTGGGCGGGAGGCCCGGTCGTCGATGGAGCTGGTCGAGCGGACCCGCAACAAGGAGACCGACGCGCCGCTCTGCTTCACCTGCGGCACGAAGATGCGGCCGGCCGGTAGCTGCTACGTCTGCGAAGGCTGCGGCTCCACCAGCGGCTGCAGCTGAGTCACATGACGAAGGCCCGGCTCCGTGAGGAGC
>JADGGF010000579.1 GCA_019690055.1 Micromonosporaceae bacterium | reverse complement strand
GGTCGCGGCGGCGGTCGAGAGCTTCGGTCGGCTGGACATCGTTGTCACCAACGCCGGCATCATCCGCGACGCTGTGCTGTGGAAGATGAGCGACGAGGACTTCGACGCCGTCATCGATGTGCACCTGCGCGGCACGTTCACCACGGTGCGCGAAGCCGTGCGGCACATGCGCGGCGCCGGCCATGCTGGACGGATCATCTGCATCGGGTCCCCGACCGGGCAGCGCGGAACCTTCGGCCAAACCAACTACGCGGCCGCCAAGGCGGGCATCGTCGGAATGGTGCGCACCTGGGCGCTCGAGCTGCAACGCGCCGGTATCACCGTCAACGCCGTCATTCCCGTCGCCGCGACCGCCATGACCGCCACGGTCCCGTACTTCGCGGCTGCGGTGCGGGCGTGTGAGGCGGGAGAGCCGGTGCCCGCGTTCTTTCGCCGGGAGCTCGGGTTCGGTACCGCGGACGACGTCGCGGGACTCATCGCGTTCCTGGCCTCCGACGCCGCCGGCGCCGTGACGGGACAGGTGCTCGGCATCGGCGGCGATCGCCTCCAGGTCTGGACTCATCCGGAGGCCGCGGTGACCGCCTACCGAGAGGGCGGTTGGACCTTCGAGGCGCTGGTCGAGGCCTGGCCCACCACGTTCGCCGGATCGCTCCAGAGCGTGGGCGAGCGCCTGCCCGAGCTGCCGGAGGAGTTCCGTGAGCCGGCGCCCCAGCCCGACGCGGTGGGGTCGCGAACCCCCGATTCCCTGGCGAAGTGAGTTCGCGCGATGTACCAACCGACCATCGACCTCGACTCCATAGAAGCGATAGACGTACACGTTCATATCGAGGTGGACGCCCGCGGTCACGCGTCGCTACCCGATGAGCTCGTGGCGGCGGCGTCGAAATACTTCAAGACCGACGGCCCGCGGCCCACCATCGACGCCATCGCCGAGTACTACCGGGCTCGTCGCATGGCTGCGGTCGTCTTCACGGTCGATGCGCGCACGCACCTGAACCACGAGCCGATATCGAGCATCGAGATCGCCCGGGCGGCCGCGGATCACAGCGACGTCCTGATCCCCTTCGGCTCGGTCGACCCACGCACCGGTCCCGCCGCCCTTGACCTCGCGGCGCGCCTCATCGAGGACGAAGGCGTGCGCGGATTCAAGTTTCATCCCACCGTGCAGGGGTTCGACCCCAGCGACGAGACATACCATCCGCTCTGGGACCTGCTTCAGGCCAAGCGCGTGCCGGCCCTGTTCCACACGGGCCAGACCGGTATTGGCGCCGGGTTGCCCGGCGGCTACGGACTTCGCCTCGGGCTGTCGAACCCGATGCTGCTGGACCCGGTTGCGGCCACCTTTCCGGAGTTGCAGATCATCATGGCCCATCCGTCCGTGCCGTGGCAGGACGAGGCCCTGTCGGTGGCGACGCACAAGCCGAACACGTGGATCGACTTGTCGGGCTGGCGGCCGAAGTACTTCCCGGCGACGCTCGTGCAGTACGCGAATTCGATCCTGAAGCACCGCGTGCTCTTCGGCACGGACTTCCCGTTGCTGACGCCCGACCGCTGGCGAAGCGACGCCGAGGGCACGGGCCTCAAGCCCGAGGTGATGCCGGGCATCGTGAAGGACAACGCGGCCCGCCTGCTTGGCTTGGCCACGGAACGAGAGGAACCGCGATGACGCTGTCCATCACCTACGACCAGCTGCCAGATCTGGCGGGCACCGATCTCGGCTACACCGAGTATCGGACCATCACTCAGCAGCAGGTGAATTTGTTCGCCGATGCCACCGACGATCACCAATGGATTCACGTCGACCCTGAGCGGGCGAAGGAAGGCCCCTTTGGTGGTCCGATCGCCCACGGATTCCTCAGCCTGTCGCTGGCCGTTCCCTTCTGGACCGAGTTGCTCGACGTCAAGGGCGTATCGATGAAGGTGAACTACGGCCTCGACAAGGTACGCTTCCCCGCCCCCGTGGCGGTGGGATCCCGGATCCGCATGCGGGCCGTCGTGGCGGAGGTGACCCCGATTCCGGGCGGTTACCAGATCGCCGTCGACCAGACGATCGAGATCGAGGGCGGGTCCAAGCCCGCCGTCGCCGCGCGGGGGATCTATCGGTTTTACGCCTGACGAATCAGCAGTTCCGCGCAGCTTGCCGGAGCGGAATCTGCGAGCACTTCCGCGCAGCTTGCCGGAGCGGAATCTGCGAGCACTGCTGGATGGGAGACGATGATGGCCCAGAGCGGACTGGATGCATGGCTGGCCAAGCGCCGACTCAGGTCGCCGGACAAGACGGCCCTCATCGACCACGAGGGCTTGGTCATCACGTACCGGCAGTTCGCGGATGGCGCGGACCGGGTCAGCACGGTGTTGCAGGGGTGGGGCATCCGTAAGGGTGATGCCGTGGCCTACCTGGGCGAGAACAGCCCGGAGTTCCTGCAGACGATGTTCGGGACGGTGCAGGTCGGCGCCGTGTTCGTGCCGGTGAATACCAGGCTCGCGGTGCCCGAGATCGCCCACGTGTTGACCGACAGCGGCGCCCGGGTGCTGATCCACGACCACGAGCTTGCCGAGCGAGCCACCCAGTCCGCCGAGGTGGCGGGGACCGCTCGCGTCATCAGTACGGGCGAGGGGACCCCGGACGCGCCCGGGCTCGCGGCCCTGGTGCGGGCGGCGACCGGAGAGCGCACGAAGGTCGATGTGATGCTCAACGATCCTGCCGCCATCGTCTACACCTCCGGCACGACGGGCCGGGCCAAAGGCGCCGTCCTGAGTCACGGCAACCTCACCTGGGTGGCGATCAACTGTGTCATCGACTACGACGTCGTGTCGACCGACATCGCGCTCATGATCTCGCCACTGTTCCACGTCGCGTCACTGGGGATGGGCGCCCTCCCGGTGATATTGAAGGGCGCGACGATGGTGCTCGACAAGGGCTTCGAGCCG
>JADGGF010000578.1 GCA_019690055.1 Micromonosporaceae bacterium | reverse complement strand
CCGGACACCGCCAGCGGCCTCGGCGGACGGCCCGGCCGCTACGGCTCGGTCAGAAAGGCGAGCACGGCGGCGGCGAAGGTGCGCAGCTCGCGCGGCACCGTGCCCGCAGCCGCGACCCGTGCCGCCACCTTGGCGATGAGCGAAGGGCAACGATCTCGTCGGGTGCCATCCCCACCATCTGCGCGTCTCGCTCCAGGAGCTGGGCCACAGACCGGCACGACTCCCCGGCGTTGGCCCGTCACTGCTGGAACGGATTCCGGCACGGCCCGTCCAGCTCCTCCCGACTGAGCATCGGTTGGCCCGGGGTCAACGGGGACAGCGAGTACGCGGTGAAGCCAGACCAGGCCCGACTGCTGGCGGTGATGAAGTCGGTCAGCGCCGCGCACAGCGCCTGCGCGGGCGCCGAGCTGGCATTGATGTCGGCGGCCAGTTCGATCTCTGCCCGCAGTCGCCCGTCCGCTTCCCAACACACCCGGCGCACCACGTCGAGCCTGGCGCCGGCGAAGCGCCGGAAATCCTCGGTCACGTCGGCGCACCCAGTGGCCGAGGTGACCGACGATGGCGTATCGGTCGGCCCCGGCGAGGCGGCGGTGTCGACGTCATCGCCCCCGCCGAGCAGGGCAAACCCGATGACCGCCGCCAGGACGCCCAGGCCGATGACGGCCCCCAGTCCCAGCAGGCAGCCGCGGCCGCCGGCCGACTCCGGCTCAGTCATGTTGATCCTCCCAGCGGTCGGTGCGCTGCCGACAGTGACACCGGCCGGCCCGGCACATGGGTAACCGATTCCTCACTGAGCTGCTAGTCCTAATCTCGAACCGCTCGACCTGATCCTGAAGGCTCGACCTGGTCTCGAACGACTCGGCCCAGCGGAACTGCTCGCCCGCCGCGTCTCTGGGCGCGTGCAGCAACCGCTCGCCCTCGGCGTACCGGCGAACCTCGATGGGGGACGAGTCCCAGTTGCCCAGCGCCACGCACAGGGTCTGGTCGTCGCCGAACCCGCGGGTCATGGCGAGGCACCCGGCCATGGTGGCGAAGGCGCGGTGCGGGTCGACTGTCCACAGTACGCACCCGACGGACCGCCTCAGTGTCGACAGCTGCTCGTCTCGCTCCAGGAGCTGGGCCATAGACTGCCTTCACCGCCTGGCGGGACACCAATAGCCGGCCGCGGCACTCCCATCGGAGGCCACGGCCGGCCGTGGTCACACCCGGCATCGCCGGGCATCCAGACGAACTGCGTCTTCCGCGCTACGTGCGCGATACGTCTTCCGCTATGCGTCCTCGCGGTGTGGACTGGTCAGCCGGAAGAAGTTGCTCTGCCGACCGTCCCTGGTCGTCTCCTGGTAGACGAACTCCAGGTCCCGGGAATCGAAGGTGTAGAACCAGTCGTCCCACGACACCTCGGCCAGGCGCTCGCCGCCGTAGCCGGGGAAGTCGAACTGGAGGACCCCCAGGTGGTCGTCGTGCTCGGTTCCCGGAACCGTGGCCGGCTTCGCGCCGCGCTCTTCGGCCCACTTCTGGATGGTTCGATGGTCCCGCGTCGTTTTCGTCTTTCCGTGACCAGCCATCTCGCACCTCCTTCGTCGGGCGTCCGCTCGGCGGTCAGGTCCGGACGTCCACGTTCCCGGTGCTGCCCGCCGTGACGATCTCCCGGACGTCCGGGGGCAGGGCGTCGCGCACCTTCGTCATCACCGAGCCCTGGGTGGCCTCGCTGGTCACCTCCCAGACGACCCGAGTGGCGTACACGGCCTGCGGGCGGTCCAAACCGGACTTCGCCTCCACCCGACTGACGAACTCCTTGAGATCCAGGTGCTCGCCGGTCCCGTGCTTGTCGGGCTCCACAGTCCGGCGCAAGTGCTCACCGATCTCGTGCGGCAACTGGGCGGCGAGGTTGTCCGCCAGACCGTCCGGAATGCGCTCGCCGATCGTCTCCAGCACCGAACGGGTCACCCGCTCCGCTTGACCGCGACTGTCCAGTTTGCCCCGTGCCTGGACCTGCCCGATGAACTCGTCGTGCTTCATGTCCCACCTCCAAGCGATCGGCCACGCCGTCGTGCCGACGCCGCTGGACGCGTCTCGCCTCGACTCTACGCGCGGCCATTGGCGCCGATCACCCGTTCCGGTAAAGCGCGCCGCACGAGACGGATGGGGCGCCGGGGACGCGACGCGACGACAGGATCGCCGTGAGGTGGATGCAGGCCGCCGACGTACGAGTGCCTCAGCGTGATCCCACACGTACGACCGCGGTCAAACGTACGTACGTCAACCCCGCACTCCCCGCGGCGAGATCACGACCGACGGGCGTAGGTACGCGACGGCCGGCTCTGCTGCTTGCGGTTGCGATAGCGAGCTGTGTGGATGCGGTTGCCACACGTCTGGCTACTGCAGTACCGGCGCTTGCCGTTGCGCGTCGTGTCGAGGAACAGCCGGTTGCACCCATCCGCCTCACAGGTTCGGAGGCGGTCGTACTCGCCCATGATGATGAGCCGCGCCAGCGCGTACGCGGTCACGCCCTTGATGTGGTCGACGTACGACGCGTCCTCAAGGGTGTAGTGAAAATGCGGGTTCGGATCCTCGGCATGCGTGACGATCTGTGGGATGGCCGCCGCCGAGTAGAAGAGCTCGTTGAGCATGGCGAAGCGCGCCTCCTGGCTGTCCGCTCGCAGGATCTCATCGAGCCGATCCCGCAGCCTCCGCATCCCGAGGACCTCGGCCTCGGTGAAGTCCGGCCGGTAGTAGATCTTCGCGGCCCGCCCCATCTCGACGAGGACATCGCTACTCACGAGTCCTTCCTCGCCATTGCGAGCTGGCGACGTGTTGACGAGGGCGACCACCATCTCGGCGGACGGTTGGACGTCGACCCCGAGAAGATACCCGGCCATGGGTTCACAGCCCTTCCATGCACCTGGACGCGAGCAAGGGGCACCTGGACACGAGCAAGGGT
>JADGGF010000577.1 GCA_019690055.1 Micromonosporaceae bacterium | reverse complement strand
ACTGGAGGACGGGCGGGCGCGCGGAGCGGTTCTGGACCGCGCGGCCGGCGGGCGCGAACGGCCTGGGTCCTGCCGTGAGCCCGGCTTCGGTGAAGCGCCCGGCGCGGGTGGACCGCGACCCTGACACTGTGGCGAGGGTGTACGGGCTCCGCCTCGGCGGCCTGACCCTGCTCCTGCCGGCCGAGCCGGCGTCGAACGACTTGGACGACATCGCGGCGGCTGCCCGGCCGCTGCTCGACCTGCTGGCCGACCGGGGCCTGCTCGATCCCGACGGAGGGAGCCGGAGATGACAACACTGCGCGTGGAACAGATCGACGAGCGCGAGCACCTGGAGGCCGAGCGGGAGGCCGGCCAGGAGGACGAGCGGGGGCTCGGTGCCCTGCGGACCGACCGCGGCAACCTGCCCCTGGAGAGCATCGACGTGCAGGCGCGCATCACCGGCCTGGTGAGCCGGATCGAGCTGACCCAGGGCTTCCACAACCCCCACGACGAGCCGCTCGAGGCGACGTACATCTTCCCGCTGCCCGACCGGGCGGCGGTGACCGCGATGACGTTGACCGCGGCCGATCGGACGGTCACCGCGCAGCTCAAGGAGCGGGCCGAGGCCCGGGCCGAGTACGACCGGGCGATCGCGGCCGGGCAGCGGGCGGCCATCGCCGAGGAGGAGCGGCCCGACGTCTTCACCATGCGGGTCGGCAACATCCTGCCCGGCGAGCGGGTCACCGTGTCGCTCACCCTGGTCGGTCCACTCTCCTATGAGGACGGTGAGGCGACGTTCCGGCTGCCGCTGGTGGTCGCGCCCCGGTACATCCCCGGCACCCCGATCGGGTCCACGGTGGGCGACGGGTACGCCCCCGACACCGATGCGGTCCCGGACGCCTCGCGGATCACTCCGCCGGTGCTGCTGCCCGGCTTCCCCAACCCGGTCCGGCTGTCGATCGGAGTCGATATCGATCCGGCCGGCCTGCCGCTAGCGACCGTACGGTCGACCCTGCACGCGGTGCAGCGCGAGGGCAACCACATCGAGATCCAGCCGGGGGAGCGGGTCAACCGCGACTTCATCCTGCGTCTGTCCTACGGGGAGCCGGCCGAGGGCCAGGAGCGGCCCGCCGGCGAGCCCGCCGCCACGGCCCAGGCGCTCGTGCTGACCCGGGACGACGCCGGGCCGGATGGACCGAACGGCGCCGAAGGGACGTTCCGGCTCACCATCCTGCCGCCGGCCTCCGCCGCGCCGCCGAAACCCCGCGACGTCGTGCTCGTGCTCGACCGGTCGGGCAGCATGTCCGGCTGGAAGATGGTGGCCGCTCGGCGGGCCGCCTGCCGCATCGTCGACACGCTGACCACGGCCGATCGCTTCGCGGTGATCGCCTTCGATGATCGGGTCGAGCACCCGACGCGGCCGGGGCGAGGACTGCACCCGGCGACCGACCGCAACCGGTACGCCGCGGTCGAGTTCCTGTCCCGAATGGACTCCCGGGGCGGCACCGAGCTGCTCGCCCCGCTCACCGAGGCGCTCGGGCTGCTCAGCGCCGGAACCGGCGACACAGCCCGGGACCGGGTGGTGGTGCTGGTCACCGACGGCCAGGTCGGCAACGAGGACCAGATCCTGGCCCACACGGGCGCGAAGCTGGCCGGGATCCGGGTGCACACCGTCGGCATCGACCGCGCGGTCAACGCCGGGTTCCTCGGCCGGCTCGCCGCGCTCGGCGGAGGCCGGTGCGAGCTGGTCGAGAGCGAGGACCGCCTCGACGAGGCCATGGAGCACATCCATCGACGCATCGGCGCTCCCGTGGTCACCGGGCTCCGGCTGTCCGTCGAGGGCCTGGAGATCCTGCCCGATACGGTCTCGCCGCGGCCGGTGGCGGGCGTCGACGCGACGACGGTTCCGCTGCCCGACCTGTTCCCCGGCGCCCCGCTCGTGGTGACCGGCCGCTACCGGGCCAGCACCACCGATGCCGGGGCCACCGACGCCGGGGCGAGCGACGCCGGGAGCTCGGTGACGGCGGTGGTGACCGGACGCACCCGCCCGGGTGACGCGTGGACGGTCCGCGTGCCGGGGGTGACCGTACGGGACCACACCCTCACGTCCGTCTGGGCGCGCGCCCACCTGCGCGACCTGGAGGACCGGTACGCGAGCCTCCCCTACGGCATGGGCGGCGACGATCTGGAGCGCACGATCGTGGCGACATCCCTGCGGTACGGCGTGCTGTGCCGGTTCACCGCCTGGGTGGCGGTCGACGAGCGGGTGGTCACCGAGGGTGGCCAGCCGCATCGGGTGGTGCAGCCGGTGGAGCTGCCGTCGGGCTGGGAGATGCCGGTGGCGCCGCCGATGATGCTGGCGGCAGCCCCCATGCCCGCGCCGGCGGCGTCCGCTCCCATGGCGGCCACGCCGATGGAAGGGTTCGCCCAGCCGACGGCTGCGCCGCGCGGCATTCCGCTCTTCCGGCGCGGCCGGGGGCTGGCCGGTCGGGCCCCCAAGCGGGCCGAGGCGGTCGAGCCCCGGACCGGCGGGGTCGCGCCTCCGTGGTCCCCGATGGAGGCGGAGATCGGCCCGGCACCGGCCGGGGTGCCGGATGCCGTGCGCGAGGTCGCCGCCCAGGAGGCGCGGCGGCTGCGGGCGGCGGCGGGGGCGCCCGAGTACGAGCGGCGGGAGCTGCTCGCCGACCTGGGCACCCGGCTGGCCGCACTGACCGTGGATCTTGGCGGTCGGCCGGCGGCGCAGGCCGTACGGTCTCTGGTGGCGGAGCTAGCCGAGGACCGCCTCGCCGGGGTGTCGGGGGCCGAACTGGCGCAGCTGTGGGACCGGGCGCTGGCCCTGCTCGACGCGCTCGCGGCCGGCACCGATCCCGCGGCCGGCCCCGGCTCGGCGGCCGGCAGCGGCCCGGCGGGTACCGACCCCGCCCCCCGGCCCGGGCCGCGCGGGTCCCGGCCGGTCGTGAAGCG
>JADGGF010000576.1 GCA_019690055.1 Micromonosporaceae bacterium | reverse complement strand
CGGCCCGGTGGGAGTGGTCGAATCGGTGGCCCTGCTCGATGCCTCGGGCGTGGCCGGAGACACGAAGGTCGGCAGCGTCTCGTTGACCGTACGGTCGGTGAACAGTCGCCACGGCGCGAACCAGTAGAGTCCGGCCGCGCCGACCACGGCGGCGACGCTCACGAGCGCGGCGATGATGCGGGCCCGGGGGGTCATCCAGCCATTGTTGGCTGGCTGAACCCGCGAGCCCGGGTGGCTAGGCTGGTCGTAAGCCTTTCGTCATCTTCCGGGCCAGAGGGGAGCACGATGCCGCGCTACGAGTACCGGTGCCGCGCCTGCGGCGACACCTTCGAAGTGAACCGTCCGATGGCGGAGGCCTCCGAGGCCGCCCTGTGCCCGCGGGGCCACGACGACACGGTGAAGCTGCTCTCGACCGTGGCGGTCACCGGTGGTCGCTCGGGCGGCGCGGCACCGATGGCGGGCGGCGGAGGCGGCTGCTGCGGCGGCGCCTGCGGGTGCGGCGGCTGACCGGCCGAGCCCGTACCCGAGCCGTACGCGCCCCGCCCGTACGCCCACCGGCCGGCCGGCGCGGCCGGGCATCAACCGGTGTTGCGCATGCCGGCCGCGATCCCGTTGACCGTGATCAGCAGGGCGCGCTCGAGCTTCTCGTCCACCGTGGACTGGTTGCGGTACTGCGAGAGCAGTTCGACCTGCAGGTGGTGCAGGGGTTCCAGGTAGGTGTTACGCACGCGAAGCGTTCGGGCGAGGGCGGGCTGAGTGTGCAACGGCTCCGTGCCGCCCGTCACCCGCAGGATCTCGGCCACGGTCCGCTCGTACTCGTCGCGGATCGTGTCGAAGATGTGCCACAGGTGCTCGGGCGCCAGGGCCCGCACGTAGCGCTCGGCGATGGCCAGGTCGGTCTTGGCCAGCGTCATCTCCACGTTGGACACGAACGTCCGGAAGAAGTTCCACCGCTGGTACATCGCGGCGATCTCGGCCGCGTGGCCCGCGGCCCGGGCCGCGGCCAGGCCGGTGCCGACCCCGAACCACCCGGGCACGATCTGGCGGGTCTGGGTCCAGCCGAAGACCCACGGGATCGCCCGCAGCCCGGCCAGCCCGGCCCCGGCGTCGGGGCGGCGGGAGGGTCGCGACCCGATGTTCAGCGCCGAGAGCAGCTCGGTCGGGGTCACCGCCCAGTAGTACGAGGCCAGGTCGGGGTCGTCCACCAGGGAGCGGTAGGCGGCGTGGGCCGCGTCGGACACCATGTCCATGACCGCGTCCCACCGCGTGAGGTCGCCCGCGGGCAGCCGCGGGGCGGTGTGCAGCACCGCGCTCTGCAGCACGGCGGCGACGGTCAGCTCGAGGTTCTCCCGGGCCAGCGCCGGCAGCAGGTACTTGTCGGAGATGACCTCGCCCTGCTCGGTCACCTTGATCTCGCCGTCGAGCGTGCCACCCGGCTGGGCCAGGATCGCCTCGTGGGTGGGGCCGCCACCGCGGCCGATGGTGCCGCCGCGACCGTGGAACAGCCGCAGCCGTACGGCGTGCTTGGCCGCCACGTCCCGCAGGGCCCGCTGCGCCCGGTGGATGGACCACTGGGATGTCGTGATGCCGGACTCCTTGTTGGAGTCGGAGTAACCGAGCATGACCTCCTGCACGTCGCCGCGGGCCGCGACCAGGCGACGGTAACTGTCCACTGTGAGCAGTGAGTCGAGCAGTTCACCGCCGGCGGCCAGCTCGGCCCCGGACTCCAGCAGCGGCACGAACCCGATCCGGGCCGTGCCCTCGACCAGGTCGACCAGGCCCGCCTCCCGGGCCAGCACCACCGCGGCGAGAACATCATCGATACCCCGAGTCATCGAGATGATGTAGGTACCGATCGTCTCGGGACCGAACCGGTCCTGCACCGACGCGATAGTCGTAAATACGTCGAATGTCTTCTGGTTCGCCTCGCTCAGGCGCATGCCGGGCCACCGCAGCGGCCGGCGACTGTTCAGCTCCCGGACCAGCAACTCGGTGCGACTGCGCCGATCCAGGTCCGCGTAGTCGTCCTCACCCGCCCGGGCGTACAGCTCGGCCAGTACCGCGTGGTGCGCATCGGCATGCTCACGAATGTCCATGGTTGCCAGGTGCAGCCCGAACGCGCTGATGGTCCGGATGGCATCGGCGAGGCGGCCCGCCGCGGCGAGCATCCCCCGGTTGCGCAGCAGCGACGCGCGCATCAGCTCCAGATCCGCCACGAGCTCGGCGCTGCCGAGGTAGTCGTGCCCGGGCCGGTGCGCCGCGTCGGCGGCCAGCCGGGCCCGCGTGTTGGCGAGCTTGGCCAGGATGCAGCGCAGCTTGAGGCGATACACCTCCTCGGCGTTGACGCGCCGGAACCGCTCCGGCACGTCCACGCCGAGCGCGTCGAGGTCGCGGGCCAGGGACACCGCCAGGTCCAGCGACACCGGCCGCAGCCGCCGCGACTGGCTCAGCTCGTCGATGAGATCGCGCACGAGCTCCTCAGCCGTCCGGATGCCGTGCTCGTGCTGGATCAGCAGCACATCCCGGGTCACCGCGGGGGTGACGTAGGGGTTGCCGTCCCGGTCGCCGCCGATCCAGGTGCCGAAGGAGAGCGGAGCCGCGGTGACCGGCACCTCGACACCCAGCTCGGCCAGCACCGTGGCCAGGTCGGCCAGCACCCGGGGCGCCGGCCCAGCGGCCAGCTCGCTCAGGTAGTAGACCGCGTTGCGGGCCTCGTCGCGCGGGTCCGGCCGGGTCAGCCGCAGCTCATCGGTCTGCCACAGTGCGTCGATGAGCTCGGCCAGGCGCTGCTCGGAGCGGGCCCGCTCCCGCTCGTCGCTGCCGTAGGTCGCCTCGCGGCTCGCCTGGGCGTCCAGCTCATCGGCGATCGCCCGCAGCTTCGCCAGGATCGACCGTCGCGCCGCCTCGGTCGGGTGGGCGGTGAAGACCGGCCGCACGCCGAGATGGCTCTCTCTTATACACAACTGC
>JADGGF010000575.1 GCA_019690055.1 Micromonosporaceae bacterium | reverse complement strand
GGGGGCCCCCGGGCGCGGGGGGGGGCCGGGCGGCCCCCACCGCCGTACTTAGCCCCTTCCAGAGGAGTCCATCGACGTGACGACAACGACAAATTCTGACACCGCAGTGCCGCTGCTGGAGGCGCGCGGCCTGTACAAGAGCTTCGGCCCCGTGCAAGTTCTTCGCGATGTCGACTTCTCGGTCTACGCCGGCGAGGTGACTGCCCTGGTCGGGGACAATGGGGCCGGAAAGTCCACATTGGTCAAGTGCCTCGCCGGCAGCCACGGCTACGACGCCGGCGAGATCCGCTTTGACGGGCGTCCTGTCACGATCCACAACCCCCGGGACGCGGCGGAGCTCGGCATCGAGATCGTGTACCAGGACCTCGCGCTGTGCGACAACTTGGACGTGGTCCAGAACATGTTCCTGGGCCGCGAGCGCCGCACCGGTCTCGTGCTCGACGACGCGACGATGGAGGAGCTGGCGATGAAGACGCTCAGCGCCCTGTCGGTGCGGACGGTCAGCTCGGTGCGGCAGCGGGTCGGCGCCCTCTCCGGTGGCCAGCGCCAGACCGTGGCGATCGCCAAGGCGGTGCTGTGGGACAGCCGGGTCGTGATTCTGGACGAGCCGACCGCGGCGCTCGGCGTCGCCCAGACCGCGCAGGTGCTCGAGCTGGTGCGCCGGCTCGCCGACAACGGGCACGCCGTCGTGCTCATCTCGCACAACATGAACGACGTCTTCGCCGTCGCCGACCGGATCGCCACGCTGTACCTGGGCCGCATGGCCGCCCAGGTGAAGGCGTCGGAGGTTACCCACGCCCAAGTCGTCGAGCTGATCACCGCCGGCCGCAGCGGCAGCCTCGGTATACAGACGGAGACCACGACCACGAACGGGTTCGAGGGTAACGGAGTAGAGCTATGACCACCATGACGCGCCCGCCGGCCGAGGTCGTGACCGCGCCGCAGCCGCCGTCGCTGACGGAGCATGCGCGGGCGTACTGGCGACGCCTGCGCGGTGGCGAGATGGGTTCGTTCCCGGCCGTGCTCGCCATCATCGTGCTCGCGACCGGTTTCGGGATCGCCAAGCCGGTGTTCCTGACCCCGCTCAACTTCGCCAACCTGCTGCACCAGTCGGCCGTCTACATCGTCGCCGCGATGGCGCTGGTCTTCGTGCTGCTGATCGGGGAGATCGACCTGGCCGCCGGCTGGACGGCCGGGGTGACCGCTGCGGTCATGGCCAAGCTGCTGGTGAACCACACTGTGCCGTGGTACGTCGCCATCCTCGCCTCGATCGTCACCGGCGTCGTCATCGGCGTCCTGCTGGGCACGCTCGTGGCCAAACTCGGAGTGCCGTCGTTCGTGGTCACGCTGGCCGCGTTCCTGGCATTTCAGGGCGTGCTGCTGTGGCTGGTCGACCAGGGCCAGGTCATCCTCATCACCGACCCGGTGATCCGCGCGATCAACAATGACAGCTTGCCGATCTGGGCGGGCTGGACCCTGTACGTGGTCTCGGTGGTCGCGTTCGCCGCGGTGCAGCTCACCCGTCGCGCCCGTCGGGCCCGCCGGGGTGTCTCGCACGACCCGATGTCGCTGGTGGTCCTGCGCATCCTCGTCGTCGCGGCGATCGCCGGATTCGGTGTCTACGCCCTGAGCGTGAACCGGGCCCTGGCTCGGGGGAGCGTGCAGCAGGGCGTGCCGATCATCGTGCCGATCGTCGTGGTGCTGCTGGTGCTGCTGACCTTCGTGCTCAAGCGGACCCGGTTCGGCCTGCACCTGTACGCGCTCGGCGGCAACGCCGAGGCCACCCGGCGGGCCGGTATCCCGGTGGACCGCTTGAAGATCGCCGCGTTCACCCTCTGCTCGACCCTGGCCGCCCTGGCCGGCATCATCCAGGCGTCGCGCGCCAACTCGGTCGACGGCAAGTTCGGATCCCAGCTGATCCTCTTCGCCGTCGGCGCGGCCGTCATCGGCGGTACGAGCCTCTTCGGTGGTCGTGGTCGGATCATCGACGCCGTGCTGGGTGGTCTGGTCGTTGCGATCATCGCCAACGGCATGGGATTGCTCAGCGCCCCGGAGTGGGTCCGGTTCGTGGTGACCGGACTGGTGCTGCTGGTCGCCGCCGCGGTTGACGCGCTAGCCCGGAGGCGGTCCACGACCGTCGGACTACGCTGACGCGATGCGCGCCGCCCCCAGCCAGGAGGAGGTTCGCCGGCACAACCTCGGCACTCTGCTGCGCCATGTGCACCTGCGTGGACCCACCTCCCGCGCGGAGTTGACGTCCCGCATGGGGCTCAACCGCAGCACGATCGGAGCCCTCACCGCCGATCTCATCGCGGCCGGGCTCGTGACCGAGGAGGTGCCACGAGATCACGGCCGGGCCGGGCGTCCGTCCCTCGTGGTCACTCCGCAGGCCGAGCGGGTGTACGCGTACGCCTTCAGCCTCGAGGTGGACCGTGTCGTCGCGGCCCGGGTCGGTCTCGGTGGAGTCGTGCTCGACCGCCGGGAACTGGCCCGGCCGCGCGGCGACCGGCCCGCCGTCAAGGTGGTCGCGCCGTTCGCAGAGTTCGTGCGCGAGTCCGAGAAGGGTCTGGCCAAGCGCGGACTCTGCGTCGGCGGGGCCGCCGCGGTCACCGGCATGGCCCGCTTGGAGGACGGCGAGGTGCGGCTGTGTGAGCCGGGTGCGCTGGATGAACCCTTCGCGGCCGCCATCGCCGAGGCCCTCGCCGACACCCGCGGCTCCGTGCCGCCGCTCGCGGTCCGCAGCACCGCCGACCTCGCGGCACTGGCCGAGCATGCGCGAGGGGTGGCCGTCGGCTGCGCCAACGTCGTCTACCTGCACGGCGACGCCGGCGTGAGCGGTGGCATCATCGCGGGCGGCCGGCCGCTGACCGGCTACGGCGGCCACGGGGGCGAGGTCGGTCACATGGTGGTCAACCCCCAGGGCCGGCCCTGCGGCTGCGGATCGCGAGGGTGCTGGGAGACCGAGATCGGCG
>JADGGF010000574.1 GCA_019690055.1 Micromonosporaceae bacterium | reverse complement strand
CCGCGCCGGCGGCGGCGCCGCCGCCGACGGCGGCGGCGGCGGCCGCCGAGGCCGAGGCGGAGGCGGCCTCGGCGGGCGGCCAGTGGCCCCGGATCTCGACGGCGTACCAGCCGGGCGGCACCGTGACCGGTCGGTGCGCCGGGTGGTCGGCCGCCCAGCGGGTGAGGTAGCCGGCCCCGCACAGCAGCAGCGACCCGGTACGGGTGCCCAGCACCCAGCCGTCGGACGACAGCCGCGCGTCCGTCCACGGTGAACGGTCGTCGACGTGCCGGACCAGCACCGTGTAGTAGCCGCACTCGACGCCCAGCACGGGTATGGCGATGCCCTGCTCGCTGACCCGGTCGCCCGCATCGGTCGTGGTAAACAGGTGCACCAGGTCGCGGCCCTCGGCGTGGCCGTCCAGGAACTCGTCGAGGCGGGCCGGGTCGAGCAGCACCAGGCCGAACAGCTCCGCGAAGCAGCCCGTCACACGTACCGCGGGGAACACCCCACCAGTCAACCAGCCACGGTTATGCGACAGCGGGTGGGTTCGGTGCGCCCATAGCGACACCAATCCCACCCGCTGACGAAGGAGCGCCTACGATTGGCTGGGTCTCGCCGTCCATTGAAGTGATTGGCGATGCGGCGAAAGTCGAGGACGGCGTGACACGAGTTGAGTTCGACGACGGTACGGTCATGTGGCGCCGGAGTCTGCTCGCCAAGGTCCTGTGGGGCGTCGCCATCGCCGCCTGGAGTGCCGCCGTCGCGTTCCTCCCCGACGTCGAGCCCGACGAGCGCGTGTTCTTCCTTCTCGTCGGCGCGGCGGCCGCCCTGATCGCCTGGACGCAGGTGTGGCGCCCGCACCTCGCCGCCACCCGCGACGGGCTCGTTGTCCGGCGGGCCCTGAGCGCGGTTCTCGTCCCCTGGTCCAACATCCGGGAAGTGCGCGTCTGGGCCCACTTCGGCGTCATCATCGAAGTCCGGTCCGGCGATCCGCTGAGCTCGTCGGTGCCCCGGCGGCCCATCGTGGCGTGGCTCCTCGGTCTCGCCGGCGAGGCGGACCGGGCGGCCCGGTACCTCAACGAGCGGGCCGCGCTGCACCGGGAGCCGCCCGGCCACCCAGCGCCCGCGCGGACCGAATAGGGGTTGGCGCACGAGCTGGTCGGCGCCGGACTGCCTCTCCCTGGTACCCAGGACGCACACCGACATCGTCGCCGCGGTCTTCCGCCATCCGCAGCTCATTGGGTGGGATTGGTGCGGCTATAACAGCACCCAGCCCACCCGATCATGGAATCAAGCCGCACCGGTGTCACCGGGCCTGCCCGTCGTAGGTGCGTACCTGATTCTTGCCGGCCGCCTTGGCGTGGTAGAGGGCCACGTCGGCATCGCGGAGCACCTCGGACGTACTCTTCTCGACCCGCGGCGTCAGGGAGACGCCGACGCTGGCACTGATCGCCATTTCGCCCGCGGAGGTCACAAACGGCTGGTTCAGTCGCTGGCGGATCATTTCGGCGCAGTCGACCGCCGTTCGCTCATCGACGTCGGTCAGCAAGACCGCGAACTCGTCGCCGCCCAGCCGCACCGGCATACTCCCGGGTGGCGAATCCTCAACGAGCCGTCGGCCCACTCCCATCAGCACCTCGTCGCCGACGGGATGACCGAAGGAATCGTTGATGCGCTTGAAGCCATCGATGTCTAGCAACAGGAGTGCGTGGCGACCCCGGTTCGGACCGGGGCGTCCGACGAGGAGCTCGAGCTGACTGATCAGCTCCGCTCGATTGGCAAGGCCGGTGAGCGGGTCGTGGGTCGCGCGGTATTCGAGTTCCTTCTGCGCGGCGTCGAGCATGTCGGCCCGACTGTCGGCGAGCTGGGTGATCATGGCCAGGCGCCACAGCAGTAACAGGCTGATCAACGCCGCGATGATGATCGGAAGACCAAGGTCCCACACGGATTCGGGGCGAAACGGGCTCGGCACGACGGCCACGACCCAGATGAACGGACCGAGCAGGGTCAGAGCGGCGAACACGACGCCGAGCGGCACGGTCAACTCGGATTCGCTACGCTCGCGCGTCACCAGGGGTGCCGCCGAGGACGGGTGCAGCAGGGCGGCGGCGACCAGGATCGTGTAGGTGGCGCTCCAGAGACCGGTCTGACCGAACGTGGTCATGAGCGGGTAGCCGACCTGATGCCCGATGGCGACGACCGCCGCGGCGATGAGAAATCCGGTCGCGGCGACCAGCAGCCAGAACGATGGCGTGCGTCGGTCGACCACGAACAGCAGGCGGGCCAGGAGGCCGGTCACCACAGCCACCGCGATCGGTCTCACGAAGTCGATCACGGGTGTGCTGGCGGTCAGGATGAGCTCACCGCCGAGCAGGAACAGCCAGATCAGCAGGAAGGCGCCCAGGGCGACGATCGCGGCGTCGAGCCACTCGGCGAGCGTCTGTCTGGTGGGCCGCCCAGCGACCAGCAGGAGCGCCGCCGAGAGGGCCGCATAGGTGATCAGGGCGCGAATGTCGCTGAATGCGGAGCCCCTGGGCTCGATGCGGCTCTCGATGTTCGTGGCCTGGGAGAGCCGGGCGAGCATCACCGCCGCCGTGCTCACCAGGAACAGCCACCAGGCCCATGGTCGTGCGGGTCGGCGGACCAGGATGGCGACAATCCCGGTGACGAGGGCCAGGACCGCGGCAGCAGCCGGGAACCAGGGCGAGCCGGTGGCGGCCGCGCCGGCCACGAGGACGCCGCCCACGGCGACCGTGATCCATGCCGCCCGGCTGCCACGGCGTACCGATGCGTTCGTGACGGCTCACCACCCTCGCGACTCTTTACAGACCGTAAGGTCCGGGGCCGGAGTCCAGGGCGCTTGATGCCTCAACTCCACCTTGTCGGGAAGGACGCGGATACCGCCGCCGGGCTGGCCCGGCCCCCCGACCCAGGTCAGTCCGGCCCCCAGCTCAGTCCGGCCCCCAGCTCAGTCCGGCCCCCAGCTCAGTCCGGC
>JADGGF010000035.1 GCA_019690055.1 Micromonosporaceae bacterium | reverse complement strand
CCCTCGGCGGCCCCGGTGATAGCCGCGATCTCGCTGATCGACAGGTCGGCGAGGTAGTGCAGGATGACCGCCTGGCGGTGCCGCTCGGGCAGGTCGGCGAGGGCCTCGGCCAGGGCGACCCGGTCCGGAGTGGGCTCCGGCACGGTCTGGTCCAGGTCGGGGTGGTTCAGGGCGACGAGGCGGCGAACCCGGCGCCAGCGGCTGGTCGCCAGGTTCCAGGCGACCTTGCGGACCCAGGCGACCGGGTCGTCGTACGTACGGATCGCGGCCCAGCGGGTCAGCGCGCGGCAAAAGGCCTCCTGCACCACGTCCTGGGCCTCGGCCATGTTGCCGGTGTGCACGTACAGCTGCGCGCACAACGACTGGAATGTCGCGGCGTAGAAAGCCGTGAAATCCTCGGCATCAGCCAACGTCGTGCGCTCCGGGTAATCAAACGGGGGAAGGCCTGCCTAACACGCCGGCGAGGCCGCGTTGGTTGCAGCCCTCCCCTCCCCGGCGACGGATGGGCCGTACGGCCTACGGAGCATCGCCCGTACGACGGAGTGACCAGGCGCGCGGCACCGGTCTGGTGCGGGCCGCGGCCTACGGGACGGCCGGCGCCGGCTGGCGGGACGTCTCCTCGGCGGAGTCGTACGCGATGAAGTACGCCGGGCGGCCCTGGACTGCGGAGTAGAGCCGGCCCAGGTACTCGCCCACCAGGCCCAGGCAGAGCAGTTGAGCGCCGCCGAGGAACAGCACCGTGGCGAGCAGCGACGCCCAGCCCCGGACGGTGGCGTCCAGCGCGTAGGACACGATCACATAGATGATCATGCACAGGCAGAAGAAGAAGGCGAGCAGCCCGAGCCAGGTCGCCAGCCGCAGCGGCGCGGCGGAGAAGTTGGTCACGCTGTCCGCGGCCAGGGCGATCATCTTCCGCAGCGGGTACTTCGTCCGGCCGGCGGCCCGGCGCTCCCGCACGTACGTGACCTCCCCGGAGGGGAAGCCCAGCCAGGGCACCAGCAGCCGGTACACGGGCTGCCGTTCGGGCAGCTGCTTGAGCGCGTCGACGGTGGCCCGGCTCAGCAGGCGGAAGTCGCCCGCGTTCTGCCGGACCGTCACCCCCGACAGGCGGCCCATGATCCGGTAGTACAGGTTGGCCGTGCTGCGCTTGCCCACGGTGTCCGAGCTGCGGTCGGAGCGCACCCCGTAGACGATGTCGAGGTTCTGCGTCCGGGCCAGGGTGAGCATCTCGGGGATCTTCTCGGGCGGGTCCTGCAGGTCGGCGTCGAGGCTGACCACGTACTGACCGAAGGCCCGGTGCAGGCCAGCGGTGAGCGCCGCCTGGTGTCCGCTGTTGCGGCGCAGTCGGATGATCCGCAGCTGCGGCCAGGCCCGGCGCAGCCCGAACAGCTGGGCCGCCGTGGCGTCGGTGCTGCCGTCATCGACCGCTACGACTTCGTAGCTCACGCCGATGCCATCGAGCACCGGGCGGAGGCGGTTGACGAGCAGGGGCAGGACATCGGCCTCGTTGTACATGGGAATGACAACGGACAGGACCGGTGCACCGTGGTTGTTCATGGCCTGGACATCCGGTGGTGTGGCGGCGGAACCCGCCGGTCGTCACGTCGAAAGGTCACCAATGAGCTCTTTCACCATAGGGCGAGTGCGTCGCGCCATCGTGGCGAGGGTTCGACCCGGTCATCTGGGCGGGTGGAGCGAGTCACTGTAGCACTGTGCCCGGCGGCCCGGAGTCCCCAGCGCGGGCCTGCGGAGAGTCCCCCGGCGGGGCCCCGCGGAAGGGGACGTGGGTGCCGGCGGCGTGACGCCCGGCTGTGCTAGCTTGCGGCGTGTTGAATGGTCTGGCTGCACGTCTGAGCCCGGCCCGCACCTCGGAAGATTCGCTGGTCGTCGATGGGGGCTGGCGGCGGGCATGGTTGGTTGGCTCCAGCTACTGGCTTGTCTGTCACGCCGGCTACCTGGCCGTCCAGTTCCTCGCGCTGCGGATCAACGGCATCGCCGTTGTGCCGGGAAGTTCCAAGCTCCAAGCGCTGATCGCGACCTGGGTGCGGTGGGACGGTCTCAATTACGTGGCGATTGCCGAGCACGGATACCCGGACGATCCACAACCGACGTTTCGTCACTACGGCGAGTCGGTCCTTCCGGCGTGGCCGCCCGGCTACCCGCTGCTGATCCGAGTGGCCGGTTGGCTCCTGCCGGGCGATCTCAATCTGGCCGCCCTGGTCGTGAGCAACGTGGCCGCGCTCGGCCTGTTCGTGGTCCTCTACCGGCTGGTCCAGACGGAACTGGATGCCGGAACGGCCGAGCGGACGTTGCTGTGCCTGGTTGCCTTCCCGACCGCCTTCTTCTTCGCCGCGGCGTACAGCGAATCGCTGTTTCTTCTGCTGACCCTCGGAGCGCTGTACTGTGCGCGTCGCCAGCGATGGTGGTGGGCGGGCGCGCTCGCGGGCGTCGCGAGCTCGGTCCGGGTGGCCGGGGTGACCATCGTCGTCGCGTTCGCCCTCTAGTACCTGCGGCAGCGTGACTTCGACTGGCGTCGGATTCGGCCGGACGTCCTCGCGCTCGGCCTGGCCCCGACCGGTCTCGTCGCCTACATGGCGTACCAGTGGGTCCGGTACGACAACCCGTTCATGTTCAGCGAAGCCCAGAAGGCCTGGGGGCGGGAATCGATCGTCATGCCGTGGCGGCCGTTGATCGATTCGCTGCGCGAGCTGAACTTCATCAGCAACACCGAACGGGCCGTGATCAACACCGTCGACCTCGGCCTCCTCGCGGTGGCCCTGGCCCTGCTGGTGCTCGGCCTGGTCGGTCCGTGGAAGCTGCGGCGCGATCAACTGTTCTTGATCGTTGCCGGCGCCCTACCGCTGCTGATCGCGATTCTGCAACCGATCGGCGACCCGAGCGGGCCGCCGTGGCAGAGCATGAACCGCTACGTGCTGTCCTGTTTCCCGATCTTCTTGATCATGGCGAAGATGACGCGCCACCCCCTGCTGGAGCGTCTCATCGTCTTCGTGGGCCTTCCGCTGCAGGCCGGGCTCTTGATCATTTACCTCGGGGGTCAGTGGGTCGGGTGATTCGTCCCGGACGGGCCTGATCGGTCGACCGGGCCGCTCGGGCGGTCGGGTGGCGATCTTCAGGAAACTCTCAGGCTCCGTCGGCGGACGGCAGCGCCATGGCGAGAGACCATGGATGTGGCGCGTTGGCTCGCGCCCCGCCTGTTCCGAAGGAGAGAGATCACGTGCATCGGCATCGCAACGGCCTCAAGACCGCTGCTCTACTCGGTCTGCTGACCGGGTTGATCCTGCTCGTCGGCTACTGGTTCGGCGGGGGTACCGGCCTGTTCCTCGCCGCGCTGGTGTCGCTCGGCATGAACGCGGCCACGTACTACTACTCCGACAAGATCGCGCTGCGGACGATGGGCGCCCGGCCCGTGTCCGAGGCGGAGATGCCGCAGCTGTACGCGATCGTGCGTGAGCTGGCGGCCCAGGCTCGCCAGCCGATGCCCCGCCTGTACATCTCGCCGACACCGCAGCCCAACGCCTTCGCCACCGGGCGCAACCCCCAGAACGCCGCGGTCTGCGTGACCGAGGGCATCCTCGGCATGCTCGACTGGCGGGAGCTGCGCGGCGTCATCGGGCACGAGCTCTCGCACGTCTACAACCGCGACATCCTGATCTCGTCCGTCGCCGCGTCCCTGGCCGGCATCATCACCATGCTGGCGCAGCTCGCCTGGTTCATCCCGATCGGTAACAGCGACGACGAGGACGGGCCCGGCTTCGTGGGGATGCTGCTCATGCTGATCCTGGGTCCGATCGCGGCGTCGATCATCCAGCTCGCCATCAGCCGGAGCCGGGAGTTCCAGGCCGACGCCTCCGGTGCGGAGCTGACCCAGGACCCACTGGCCCTGGCCAGCGCCCTGCGCAAGATCCACGCCGGCACCACGGCGATGCCGCTGCCCGCGGACGGGCAGCTCGCCAGCACGGCCCACCTGATGATCGCCAACCCGTTCCGGGCTGGTGGCCTGCAGAGCCTCTTCTCGACCCACCCGCCCATGGAGCAGCGCGTCGCGCGGCTGGAGGAGATGGCCCGCACCATCGGCCCGATCCAGTTCCGCTGAGCTGGCGACCCGACTGCGGACCCACGCAGCCGACGACACGACTCGGCCCCCGCCGTCACGGCGGGGGCCCTGTCTTTGCTTGTGTGCCGCTGTCTCTGCGCGCCGCCGGCCTGGCCCCGTGGGATGCCCAGGAAGTCACCTTTAGGGCACCCCCGACCCCCGGTGCTGCCCAAAAAGTGACCTGTTGGGCACCAGTCGCGGTCGGGGCGGGCCGGAGTCAGCGGTAGTTGGTGAACTGCAGGGCGATGCCGAAGTCGGTGGCCTTCAGCATGGCGATGACGGCCTGCAGGTCGTCCTTCTTCTTCGAGGTGACCCGCAGCTGGTCGCCCTGGATCTGAGCCTGGACCCCGCGGGGGCCCTCGTCGCGGATCTTCTTCGCGATCGCCTTGGCCTTCTCGGAGTCGATGCCCTGGATGATCCGGCAGTCGATCTTGTAACCCTTGCCGGAGGGCTGCGGGTCCCCGGCATCGAGGGACTTCAGCGAGATCTGACGCTTGACCAGCTTCTCCTTGAAGACATCCAGGGCCGCCTTCACCCGGTCCTCCGTGTCCGCCTTGAGCGTGACCGCCTGGTCGCCGGCCCAGGCGATGCTGGCGTTGACACCCCGGAAGTCGAACCGCTGCGCCAGCTCCTTGGCGGTCTGGTTGAGGGCGTTGTCGACCTCCTGGCGGTCCACCTTGCTGACGATGTCGAACGAGGACGTGTCGGCCACGGATGTCCCCTCCTTCACGAAGCCTGGGCACGGTGGGTGACCGGGTGATCCCTCTCGGGAGCCCCGCCCCCGTGACGCTACCCGTTGGCACCACCTTCCATTTGCGCAGCCGGGGTCAGGGCTGCCTGGTGTCGCGGCCGAGCGAACCAGTCGGCCACCGTGTGGAAGTCGCGCGCCCTACTCCGTGCGGAGGCCGTCGGCGCGCATGAGGCGCCAGAGCACGGGAAGGCTGAGCACGGTGGCGCCGACCACCACGAACGCGGCGACGCCGGTCATGGCGCCGACCGCCCCCAGTCGACGACGCTCGCCTGGCCGGCGATCGAGAGCACCGCCCAGGCGAGGGTGAGTCCGGCGCCGACGGCCAGCAGGAGGCCGAGCCCGACCGGGATCACGGCCTGCCACAAGACCGACCAGGCCAGCGTCCGCCGTCGCGTACCGAAGGCGATCAGCCCGGCGAGCACGCGTCGGCGTTCCCGCAGCTGATCGAGCTGCGTGATGAGCAGACTCGCCCCGATGATCACCATCATCACGGCGGCACCCGGGAGTAGCGCGCGGCCGGCCGTGACCATCTGCTCGGCCTTCGCGCCGCTGAACGCTGCGGGGTTGGTCGGACTCGTCCGCCACACAGTGGTCCGTACGTGCTCGATGGCGTCGGCCTGGGCGGGGTCGAGCCACACGAACGAGAGGGCGTACCCAGCGGGGACGAATGCCATGGGGGCCAGCGCGGACGGCGTCGCGAGGAGCTGCGCGCTCATGCTGCCCAGCCTCGGGTCCTTGGCCGGCACCGTACGTATGGTCGCCGGCAGGGTCCATTCGGGTGGTTCCTCACCACCGTGCGTCTCCAGGGCCAAGCGGTCACCGGGCGTTGGCGACGGGTTGAGCGGGTCAGGGACGATAAAAACATCCCTATCCACACATGGCTCGATGACGGCGATCTCCTGCAGGGTGGCGCAGGGGGCCACCGTCAGCGTGAAGGTTTGCGTGCCGGTTGCGACTTCGGTGGCCCACAGGTACAGGGTGGTGTGGACCGTGGTCACCCCGGGGGCCGTCCGCAGTGAGTCGTCGAGGGCGTTCATCTCGTCCCACGTGTCGGGCTGGTGGAACACCATGACGTCCGCCCGGTGCGGGTCCCGGCCCCGGTCGGCCTGGTCGGTGGCCAGGGTCGAGGCGAGGACGGTCTGCACGCCGATGGCGCCGGCCACCGCGACGGCGATGCCCACGACGGCCCGTGTCGCCGTGGTCGCGTCGAGCTGCAGCCGGCGGGTCGCCAGCTGCCACGCGACCGGACCGCCCGCAGCCGCCGAATCGTGACCTGCACCAGCCAGGGCAGCAGCACCGCCACCCCGACCAGGATGAGGCCGAGGCCGAGCCCGACCTGCACGGCGTTGACCGAGCCGGGCGGCTCGGATTTCGGCTTGAGATCGCCGAAGAGGGGAACCAGTACCAGGACGCCGGCGACCGGCAGGAGCAGGCGCCACCACAGCCGACGCCGCACGTCGCCGGCGCGCCGGGTCACGCCCAGCGGTTCGACCGGGACCCGGCGCATCGCGACCATGGTGACCAGCACGGCGGTCGCCGGGACGCCGACGATGAGCAGTGCCGTGAGCGCCGGGTCGGGTTGCAGATCCGCGGGGAAGAACGAAATGTCCATGACGCTCAGACGGTCCACAAAGGATCGTCCAATGAGGAACAACCCGCGCCGACGAGCAGCCCGAAGCCCGACCCGACCAGCGCCTCACCAGCCGCGATCCGGCGGGTCATCCGGACATCGGCCCCGACCAGGCGCACCCCGGCCAGCCGCCGATCGCGGGCTTCGCTGCCGAACCGGGTCGCCGCCGCGGCGAAGACCCCGACCGGCGCCAGCAGCACCACGACGATCAGGGCCACGATCAGCGCCAGCAGCGGACCGGGCACGCGGATCTCGCTGGAGCCGCCCCCGAACCCCGTCGCCCGCGTCGACTCCAGGGCGGCCGGATCGTCGCCGGGGGCAGCGATGTCGTCGGCCCCGAGGTAGAACGGCGAGGCGAGCAGGCGGGCCAGAGCCGGAGAGACGACCAGCTCGCCGGGCCCGGGGAGCGCCGCCTCGCCCGGTGGCCGCGGCGGCTGCGGCCCCTCGGGCTGGACCAGCAAACCCTTGATGAAGCGGTCACGGAACTCGGTGCTGACCTCCTCCACGAGGATCGTGGTGGCGGACGCGGGCACCTCGGCGTAGGTCGGCTGGCGGGCGTCCTCCCGCTGGTACCGCGCGCCGACGGCGTGGGGCAGGCTGACCGCGACGAGCAGCAGCGCCACGCCGAAGCCGACGCCGAGCGCGGTGAGCCCCGTGCTCACCCACCCCGATCGCCCGCCGGCCAGCGCCATCCGGGCCCCGAGCAGCACCTCCCTGACCCAGGCCCGTGGCCCGACCCACGGGCTCATGCCGCGCCGGCTCCCATTGACCATGGGGAGCACTAGACAACGTGTGTATACGCTGGGCGTATACACAGCCGGCCGCCGGTTCCGCGGGGCGGAGCAGCGCGAGCCGGGGCGATGGGGCTACTCGTTTGCAGGTCCGGCCAGCCGTACCGGTATCCTGTCTGCTGCCGCCGCACGCAGCGGTGGTACCCGGCGGGTTGCCCGAGCGGCCAATGGGAGCGGTCTGTAAAACCGTCGCGCAAGCTACGGAGGTTCGAATCCTCCACCCGCCACCACTTCAACGGCCCCTGAGCTGCGCAAACGCGGCCAGGGGCCGTTGACGTTGGGTGCTCGACGGCTCGCGCCGCCGGTCCGTCGACCACCACGGCTGCTCGGATCTGGGCCGGGCCTCGGGCCGCAGCCGGGTAGGCCGCCTTGGGCCGCGAGAGCCGGGCGAGCGTCCCGACCGGCCGTGTCAGGTCGTCAGCGTGGCAACTGGTCAGGATGAAAACCCACAAAGGCTCCCCTTTTTGGCCATGAGCATCGGTGGATGACCGGCGGCCAGTGGGCCGAATGGCCAAAGTTGCGCCGCCGCCCGTGCGGTCATGGCGATGGGCGGTGGGCGTTGGCCCGCGGCTGTGGCAGCATCCTCCTAGCCCTTGTTGGTGTGGCACAGGTAACGGTTGATTGGAGCCGCAAAATGCGTAGGGGCCAGGGGCGTCGGGCGGTGTCCCGGAGGGTGCTCGCGATGTCGGCCGCGGTCGTCGCGGTGGCGGCTGCAGTGGTCGTGTGGGGCGGCCAGGGCGTGGCCATCCTCGCGGACGTCCTCTGGATGTAGCCGGGCGCGGTTCGAACCGCGTCCGCGCGGAGGCGGCGGACTTTGTGACGGCAGCAGCGGGTGATGCGCGGTGCCGCGTCTGACGGTGCCCAACGGCCGACCTCAGTGGTACGCGTACTACATCGCCGTACCGCTGGCGGTGCTGACGGCGGTCCTCGCGATTCCACTCGCCGGTCGGTTCCCGGTGACCGTCCATCACCTGCTGGTGGCGTTGCTGTTGCTCGGCCTGATGGCCGTCTCCCAGGCGTTCGTCCTGACCTTCCAGGTGCGTCGGCACACGGTCGGCGTGACGCTGGGCGAGATCCCGCTGCTGCTCGCGCTGTTCTATCTCCCGCCGATTCTGGTCATCGCGATCCGGGCGCTGTCGTGCCTGGCGTTGCAGCTGGTCCAGCGCAACTCGCTGGTCAAGACGATCCACAACGTCACCAGCGTGAGCTTCGCGGCGGCCGTCGCGACGTCGATCGTCGTGCGGTTCTGGCCGCTGACGGCCGCGCCGCGCAGCTGGGCAGTGCTCGCTGTCGCGGTGCTGTCGTCGTCGGTGATCTCGCTCGGCGCGGTGCTCGGCGTCATCTGCCTCATCCAGGGCGTACCGCCGCTGCGCAACCTGGCTGACGCCTCGCTCTCCGTCCTGGTCGTGACGGCGGCCAACATCATTCTGGGCCTGATCGTGCTCCAGGTGCAGCGGGACGAGCCGTGGTCGATCCTGCTCCTCGCCGGCCTGGTGCTGCTGCTCATCGTCGTCTACCGCCAGTACGCGAGGTTCATGCTCCAGCACCGGAGCCTCACCGAGCTGTACGAGTTCACGCAGGCAATGGCGGACGCGGCGCGCAACGGGACACTGCCGGACGTGCTGCTCGGCCGCACGCGTGAGCTGTTGCAGGCGGAGTGGGCCACGCTGTGGTTGCCCGCCGCCGGTCGTTTCCCCCGTACGCTCCTGTCGGCCCGGGTCGACGCGCCCGGTTTGCTGGACCAGAGCCCGACCCCGGCGGTGCTGCGGGAACGGGCCGTCGCCGATGGAAAGACGCTGATCGTCGGTCCGAAGGTGGGCGACTCCGGGCTGCGGGTGCTGCTGCGGGGTGCGGGCGTCCGGGACGCGATCGTGGTGCCCCTGCGCTCGGGTTCGGCGGTCATCGGCAGTCTGGAAGTGGCCGGCCGGCTGGGTGAGTACGCGACCTTCGACCGCGAGGACGTGCGGCTGCTGCAGACCCTGGCCGCGCACGCCGCCGTGGCGGTGGAGAACTCCCGCCTGGTGGACCGGCTGCTCTTCGACGCCTACCACGACGCGCTGACCCGGTTGCCGAACCGCCGCCGGGTGCTGGCCCAGCTCGAGGAGGCGGTGCGCATCCGGGCCCACGACGAGGTCGTGGCGGTGCTCTCCTTCGACATCAACGGGCTGCGCAACGTCAACGACGCGTTCGGGCACGACGCCGGGGACCAGGTGGTTCGCGAGGTGGCCGATCGCCTGCGGGGCCTCGCCCCGGCCGCCGCCCTGGTCGGCCGCAGTGGCAGCGACGAGTTCCTGATCACCGTGCGGCTGCCCGACACCCAGGCGGCGGTGGCGCTCGCCGAGACCCTGCGCAGCGCGGTGCAGCAGCCGCTGAGCGTCGGCGAGATCGCGCTGCAGGTGGACGTGGCCGTCGGGGTGGCGGTCTACCCGGACCATGCCGCGGAACCCGAGTCGCTGGTCCGCCGGGCCGCGCTGGCCGCCCAGACCGCCAAGAACCTGACCACCCCGATCCACGTCTATCACCCCAGCCAGCAGGCCCGCTCCTCCCACCGCCTGGAGCTCGCGGCCGACCTGCGCCGAGCCCTCGAGGACGGGCAGGTCGGCGTGACGTTCCAGCCGAAGGTGTCTCTGCCCGACCGCCGGGTCGTGGGCGTCGAGTGCCTGGCCCGGTGGGAGCACCCGGCCCACGGCGAGGTGGCGCCCGACGAGTTCGTGGCGATCGCCGAGCACACGGGTCAGCTGGGTCGGTTGACCGAGCTCGTGGTGCGGGAGGGCCTGCGGCGCGCCCGGGGCTGGCTCGAGGCGGGCCGGGAGCTGCCGGTGGCGGTCAACGTCTCCCCCCGCACGGTGGTCGACCCGACGTTCCCACGCCGCCTGGCCGGGCTGCTGGAGGAGTACGGGGTGCCGCCCCGCCTGGTGACGCTGGAGATCCGCGAACAGGGCCTGCTGGGCGAGACCGAGCGGTCCCTGGCCAACCTGCGACGCCTGGCCGATCTGGGCGTACGGCTCGCGGTGGACGACTTCGGGACCGGCCACGCCTCGCTCACCCACCTGCGCCGCATGCCGCTGCACGAGGTGAAGATCGACCGGTCGATCATCGCGGGCATGGCGACCGACGACGGCGACCTCGCCACGGTCCGCGCGGTCGTCCTGCTCGCGGCGCAGCTCGGCCTGGTGTCGGTGGCCGAGGGCGTGGAGAACGAACGGACCGTGAACCTGCTCGAGGAGCTGGGGTGTGGCGTGGGGCAGGGCTTCCTGTTCAGCCGCGCCCTGCCGTATGAGCGGTTCGAGGCCTGGCTCGCCGCTCAGGCCGAGCCGGCCCCGGTGACCGTGCTGGAGCCCCGGGCCGAGGTCACCGTCCTGGAGCCGCGGTCCGACGGGGACGGCCGCTGGCTGCGCGCCGTGCCCTGACCGGCGCCTGGATCGGGTTCGCGCCACCGGAGGGTCCGGCCCGGGACGGCGGCCCCCGGCCGGTCGGCGCGCCGAGGGGTAACCTGGTTTCACGGGGCCGGGCGGGCCGTGTACTCTTACCAAGGCCGCGAACGCGGCTGGCGTGGCACGCCCCCTTAGCTCAGTCGGCAGAGCGTCTCCATGGTAAGGAGAAGGTCTACGGTTCGATTCCGTAAGGGGGCTCAGCTGCTGCAAAAGCAGATCTGGCGGTGTAGCTCAGTTGGCAGAGCAAGCGGCTCATAATCGCTGTGTCGCCGGTTCAAGTCCGGCCACCGCTACGAGACTCACCGCATACCCCAGCCTCACGTAGGCACAACCACCTCACGCAGTCTCCAGACTGTCCGGGCACACTCGAAAGGCGCACGACCGTGGCCAAGGCGACCGACATTCGTCCCAAGATCACAATGGCGTGCTCGGAGTGCAAGCACCGCAACTACATCACGAAGAAGAACCGGCGCAACGACCCCGACCGCATCGAGCTGCGTAAGTTCTGCCCGAACTGCGGCAAGCACCAGGTGCACCGCGAGACCCGCTAGCACGGTCGGGCGGCTCACCCGTGGCGTTGGACCCCTCGTTCGTCGGCCGCAGCTACCCGCCGACCCCGCCCTACCGCGTCGGGCGCGAGAAGATCCGCGAGTTCGTCGAGGCCATCGGGGCGACCGAGCCGGCCTACACCGACCCTGACGCGGCCCGGGCGCTCGGCTACCCGGACGTCGTGGCGCCGCCGACCTTCCCCATCGTGCTCACCCTGGCCGCAGGCCAGTCGGTCATCGACGCGCTCGGCATCGAGTACGCCCGCGTCGTGCACGGCGACCAGCGCTTCGCCTACACCCGACCCGTCGTCGCCGGGGACGAGTTGGTCTGCGTGTGCACGGTCGAGGAGATCATGTCCCGGGGCGGCCATGACTTCCTGACCACTCGCGTGGACGTGAGCGACGCCGCCGGTGCGCCGGTGGTCAGCGTGTGGACCCGACTCGTGGTTCGGGGGGATGCGTGAGCCTGCCGGAGTCCTGGGCCGAGGGGCAGGAGCTGCCTGCGCAGACGTACCGCGTGACGCGGGCCGACCTGGTGCGGTACGCCGGCGCCTCGGGCGACTTCAACCCCATTCACTGGAGCGACCGCATCGCCCGGTCGGTCGGGCTGCCCGGGGTGATCGCGCACGGCATGTACACCATGGCGCTGGCCGGCCGGGCGCTGACCACGTGGACCGGCCGGGCGGATGCCGTGATCGAGTACGGGGTGCGCTTCACCAAGCCGGTGGTCGTGCCGGATGACGACACCGGCGCCGAGGTCGTGGTCGCCGGGGTCGTCCGGTCCATCGCCGATGGACAGGCTCAGGTCGACCTGACCGTCACGTCGGGGGGCGAGAAGGTCCTCGCGCAGGCGCGGGCGCGGCTGCGGGTGGCGGGCGGACCGGCCGTGTCCACCCGGGTCCCGTAACCCGGGTTGGGATTGAGGCGGCAGTACCCGTACACTGTCCGCCGTGGGGTGATACCCCTGCCGTAGCGTGCTCGGAACCCTACTCTCCGGTACGGCGGCGCGGCGGGTGGGTCAACCGCACAGGGGTGTGGCGCAATTGGTAGCGCAGCGGTCTCCAAAACCGCAGGTTGCAGGTTCGAGTCCTGTCGCCCCTGCCACGCAGATCCTGCCCCCGACCGCTCAGGACAGCGGCGAGCGTGCGAGCCGAACCGGCGAGCGCGGGAGCCGGACCGGCAAGAACAGCACCGAAGAGAGGGCGACAGTGGCCAACAGGAACCGCGGACGCTCGGTGGAGGACGACGGCTCGACCGACGAGCCGATCGAGGACGCGTACGACGACGCGGACCTCGAGGACGACGACCGGGCGGAGGCTGACACCGAGGACGAGGGCGCCGCGCCAGCGGGCCGTGCTCGGGCCGGTGCCGCCACCCGGGAGCGTACGGTCAGCCGCGACCGGACCAAGCGGGACGCTGGCGCCCGGCAAGGGATCTTCGGTCGCCTCGCGCGCCGGTTCCGCGAGACGGTCGCGGAGATGCAGAAGGTCATCTGGCCGACGCGGAAGGAGCTGCTCACCTACACCTCGGTGGTGATCATCTTCGTGGCGCTGGTCATGGCCTTCGTGGCCGGACTCGACCTTGGGTTCGCCCGGCTGATGTTCCTGATCTTTGGAACGTCTGAATAGTCGGGCGACCGGCCACAGGGTGGGAATAGTGATGATGCGCTTCCCGAGCGGGGCGCGACGACTCCGGCGCGGCCGGAGGTGACGGAAGGCAAGTGAACGTGCCCGACTACGACGAGACCGACGACACCACGGAGACGACCGGGGTGGCGGCCGATACCTCCGAGGAGGAGGAGGTCGACCCGGTCGCCGCGCTGCGCGAGTCCTTGCGCTACCAGCCCGGCGACTGGTACGTGGTGCACTCCTACGCCGGGTACGAGAACCGCGTCAAGGCAAACCTCGAGACCCGCATCGCGACCCTCGACATGGAGGAGTACATCTACCAGGTCGAGGTGCCGACCCGCGAGGAGGTCGAGGTCCGCAATGGCAAGCGCCAGCAGGTGCAGAGCAAGGTCTTCCCGGGCTACATCCTGGTCCGGATGGAGCTGACCCCCGAGTCCTACTCCTGCGTGCGCAACACGCCCGGGGTCACCGGGTTCGTTGGCTCGACCGATCGCGCCGACCGGCCCGCTCCGCTCTCGCTCGACGAGGTTGTGAAGTGGCTCGCGCCCTCGGTCGCGGTGGACAAGAAGGCCAAGCCCGAGGTCAAGGTGGTTGACCTCGCGGTCGGTGACTCGGTCACCGTGATCGACGGGCCGTTCGCCTCGCTGCCGGCCACGATCAGCGAGATCAACGTCGATCAGCAGAAGCTCAAGGCCCTGGTGTCGATCTTCGGTCGGGAGACTCCGGTCGAGCTCAACTTCAACCAGGTCTCTAAGGTCTAGCCGCAGCGCAGGTCGGCGACGGCCTGGCCGCCACCCAAGCCACGAGGACCCGGACCCACCATACAGCCCACAGGAAGAGTCATGCCTCCCAAGAAGAAGAAGCTGGTCAAGACGTTCACGCTGCAGCTGCCCGCGGGGGCGGCCACGCCGGCGCCGCCGGTCGGCCCGGCGCTCGGTCAGCACGGCGTGAACATCATGGAGTTCGTCAAGCAGTACAACGCGGCCACCGAGAGCCAGCGGGGCGACATCGTCCCGGCGGAGATCAGCGTCTACGAGGACCGAACCTTCTCGTTCGTGCTCAAGACCCCGCCGGCCGCCCGCCTGCTCGTCAAGGCGGCGGGCATTGACAAGGGCTCGGGCGTCCCGCACAGGGACAAGGTCGGCTCGATCACTCGGGCGCAGCTGCGGGAGATCGCGCAGAAGAAGCTGCCCGACCTCAACGCCAACGACATCGAGGCCGCCGAGAAGATCATCGCCGGCACCGCCCGCTCCATGGGCATTACGATCAAGGACTGATTGTCGAGCGGCTGGCTTGCGCACGTACACGAGCAAGCCGTGACGGCCTCGGGCCTGAATAGGCCCCGAGGCCACGCCCGAGCGACGAGGGAAGAGCAAGGCTCAAAGCGAGCCGGGCCCGGCCGAGCGAAGCGAGGGCAAACGTAACAGAGTGGGAGGGCCGTAGGGCCCACTGTGACCACAGGAGATTCACATGCAGCGCAGCAAGGGTTACCGCAGCGCGGCCGCGCAGGTCGACCGCAGCCGGCTCTACACCCCGGCCGAGGCGATCCGGCTGGCCCAGCAGACCAGCCCGGTGAAGTTCGACGCCACCGTCGAGGTGGCCATGCGGCTGGGCGTCGATCCCCGTAAGGCCGACCAGATGGTCCGTGGCGTGGTCAACCTGCCGCACGGGACCGGCAAGACCGCCCGGGTCATCGTCTTCGCGGCCGGGGACAAGGCGGCGGAGGCCGAGGCCGCCGGTGCCGACGCGGTGGGCAGCGACGACCTGGTCGCCCGCATCCAGGGTGGCTGGCTCGACTTCGACGCGGCGATCGCGACCCCCGACCAGATGGCCAAGATCGGCCGGATCGCCCGGATCCTCGGCCCGCGGGGTCTGATGCCCAACCCCAAGACCGGTACGGTCACCATGGACGTGGCCAAGGCCGTGAGCGACATCAAGGGCGGGAAGATCACCTTCCGGGTCGACAAGCACTCCAACCTGCACCTGATCATCGGCAAGGTGTCGTTCCCGACCGAGAAGCTGATCGACAACTACGCGGCCGTGCTGGACGAGGTGCTGCGGGCCAAGCCGTCGGCGGCGAAGGGGCGCTACCTGCGCAAGGTCTTCGTGACCACCACGATGGGGCCCGGCATTCCGGTCGATCCCAACATCACCCGCAACCTGCACGAGGCGACCAGCGCCGCTGCCTGACGTCGCGCACATACGCGAAACGGGTCCCCGGTCCTGCCATACGGCGACCGGGGACCCGTTTGTGAATTCGGCCTCGGGCCGCGTGGGCCTGGACCGAGGAGCGAGCGAGGAACGTGCGAGCGACGAGGGAAGGCCACGCATCAGGGGCCCGAGGCCCGTGCGAGCGACGCGAGCACCAGAGTCATCGGTCAGGAGAGCCAGACGTTGGCGAAGTAGCCGATGAGCAGCGAGGCCTGCAGGGCGATCGCCGGGAAGAGGTAGGCGCGGTCGGCGGATCGGTTGGCCCCGATACGGGCCAGCACGATGAAGATCGGCACGATCTCCAGGGCGTACCGGGGCAGCCCGTGTAGCGGTGGGAGCCCGCGGCCGATCGGGCTCAGCAGCACCATCACGAACACCGCGACGCCGAAGGCGATCAGGTACCACGACGACGGACCAAGCCGCCACGGTCCGATGACAGACAGTACGAGCAGCCCGGCCACCACGGGCAGGCTCACCAGGTCGATCACGTTGACCACGACGTACGCGTGGAGTGGGCTCTCGACCTTCCAGGCGGCGATCTGGTCAAGCGCGCCCTCCACGCCCTTCCACGGCACGGACAGTTGCCGGCCCCAGAACTCCTGAATGTGCATGAAGCGCAGTGGGTCGTCGAACGCGATCGCGCAGTAGACCATGTAGGCGACCAGTCCGCTGGGCACGAGCAGCACGGCGGCGACGTCCCACCGCACCCGCGAGATGCGCCAGTCCCGCTGCCGCAGGTACTCGATCACGAAGGCGAGCGCGAGCAGGACGCCCGCCTGCCGGGTGCCGCTGGCGAACCCGCCGAGGATGCCGGCCGCCCACCAGTGGCCCCGCCGCATGCAGTAGAGCGAGCCCAGGCACAGCGCCAGCAGGAGGCTCTCGTTGTACGCCGCCACGAGGTAGAAGGCGAACGGGGAGGCCATGAGGTACAGGGCGGCCCGCTGGGCCGTGCTCCGGTCGAACAGGTCCTCGACGAGCCGGTGGAGCACGGCCAGCGCCGCGATGCAGGCCGCCGAGGCGATGATCAGCGCAGCGGCCAGCTTCTCGCCCGGCAGCACCGGATCGAGGTACCGCATCAGCAGCGGGTAGAGCGGGAAGAAGGCGGTGTTCTCGGTGAGCGGGTTGTACCCGGTGGTCGCGATCGTTATGTAGTGCCCGGTGTCCCAGCGGTTCCAGACGTTGAAGAACTCAACCAGCGGTGGGGCCTTCTCGGTGGCCATGGTCCAGAACACCGCGTTGAGCAGCAGGTAGCTCACAAAGGCGATGAGCCAGGTTCCCAGACCGGCCAGCCAGGCCCGCCGCCACGGAGAGTCGGGCCGTACGGCGGCGGCGGTCGCCGTCGCGGGCGGCGAGCCAACGATGTCTGACACTGCCGCATCGTAGGCGCCGGCCCGCGCCGCCCGGGATCCGCCCTCCCAACTCTCGACTCTCCGGGGTGGCTCTGTGGGACCGAACCGGCCAGCGGCGGGCCTTCCGAACTGGTCGCGGCGGGGCGATTTGCCTCGCCTGCTGCGGTGCGCGTAGGCTGTACCGGCGAGTCCGGCGAGGTCTGCTCGCTGGCCACGCACGTTCACCAAAGACCGCTGGTCACCCACCGTTGGGTGGATAGTCGAAGGTCCTGCTTCCGCAGGCGGCCCGCGCAGGTTGGACGGCAACGCTATACCGTATTGATCGACGTCATGTCGATTGACGTGTTCGCGTCCCGTGCGCCCTGCGCCGGGACGTTTTTCGTGTAGCCCGCCTTCCCGTCCACTCCCCGGGGCGCGACCAGCCCGATCGCCACGAGAGGAGGGACATGGCATCGGCAGCGCCAACCAAGCCGGTCCGCACCGACAAGGCCGCGGCCGTCGAGGAGCTCACCAACCAGTTCCGGTCGTCGACCGCCACGGTGCTCACGGAGTACCGCGGGCTCACGGTCGCCCAGCTCAAGCAGCTGCGCCGCGCGCTCGGCTCGCAGGCGACCTACGCGGTGGCCAAGAACACCCTGGCCAAGCGGGCCGCGGCTGCGGCGGGGATCACCGGGCTGGACGACATGTTCACCGGTCCCACCGCGCTCGCGTTCGTCACCGGGGATGTCGTCGAGGCGGCCAAGGGCCTGCGCGAGTTCGCCCGGGCGAACCCCCTGCTCGTGATCAAAGGCGGCGTCTTCGAGGGCAAGACGCTCTCGGCCGCCGAGGTCACCAAGCTTGCCGACCTCGAGTCCCGTGAGGTGCTCCTGGCCAAGCTCGCCGGCGCGATGAAGGCCAACCTGGCCAAGGCGGCGGCGACGTTCCAGGCGCCGCTGGCCCAGGCCGTACGGCTCGCCGACGCCCTGCGGGCCAAGCGTGAGGGCGAGGGCAGCGCCGAGTAAGCGACGAGCTGCGAGGGACGAGCAGCGAGGAGCGTTCGGCC
>JADGGF010000573.1 GCA_019690055.1 Micromonosporaceae bacterium | reverse complement strand
CCCCAGGCGAGCCCCGCCCCGCGGTCACTCGAAAATCGAATGCCCTCGTTCACCGGCGCGGACCCGGGCGCGGCGGCGCAGCTGCACCACGACCGCGTCGATGGCGGCGACGACCCCGAGCGCGATGAGGAGCCAGCCGGGCACGGTGAGGCCGGCCCGCAGCATCAGGGCGCCCACCACACCGCAGAAGACGACGCCGAACAGCGCCAAGCCAAGGCGCAGGTTCAGCGCGCTGTAGGGCCGGTCGTGCGTGCCCCGGCGGCCGGGGGGCTGTGCCTGCATGGGCATGCTCCCCCCGTACCCACTCGGGGCCCGAGCCAATCAGAAGGACCCGAGCCGATCAGAAGATGGTCACCCCGTTCACCCGTACGGGCTCGACGGTGACCACGACCCGCTGCTGACCGGGGCCGTCGAAAGCCCGCAGGTCGGCGTTGTACTTCGCGCCCACGCGGCTGGCGAACTCGTAGTTGTCGTCGGGCTCGATCCGGGCGTCGCCGCGAATCTCCAGGTACCGGCCCGGGTTGGCCGGGTCGATGATGAATACCGTGCAGGCCGGATTGCGGCGCAGATTGCGGACCTTCTTGCGCTGCGTGTTGAGGGAGACTTTGACCTTGCCGTCCTCGGCGAGAAACCATACGTAGGACAACTGCGGTCGCCCGGTGGGGTCAATCGTCGCCATGGTCGCGTACTGGGCGTCCAGCAGGTCGCGGTACCCCTCGGGCACCTGCATCACGTCGGTCATCGGGGCTCCTTTCTCGGGTAACGCACGGCTTCTCGGTCACGCATGGCTCGTGTCAGGAAGGACGCCTTCCTGGGCACAAAACGTCAAGAGGGCGTCCTTCCTGACACCGCGGGCCCACGGGGTGGGGTGAGGCAGGTCGGGCTCAGGCCACCTGGACGGATCGTTTGGACAGACCCATCATGTAGCCGTCGATGGCCGTGGCCGCCGGCTGTTCCGGATCGGTGGCGGCGCCGAGCGTCACGAACAGCGGGATGAAGTGGTCCACGGTCGGGTGGGCGTACGGCATCCCCGGCGCGACGTCGGCGTACCGGCACAGCTCCTCGACATCGCCGCGGGCCAGCGCCTGCGCCGCCCAGGCGTCGAAGTCGCGCGACCACGCCGGTGCCTTGTTCTCCAGCAGCATCTCACGGGTCACGAACGGCAGTCCGTGCGTCATGAAACCCGACCCGATGATGAGCACGCCCTCCTCCCGCAGCGGGCGCAGCCGCTGGCCGAGCTCGATCAGGGAGGTCGGGTCGTGGGTCGGCAGGCTGAGCTGCAGCACCGGGATGTCGGCGTTGGGGTACATCACCTTCAGCGGCACCCAGGCCCCGTGGTCCAGGCCGCGGGTGGGGTGCTCGTACGGTCGCTGGGTGTCGGGCAGCGTCGCGACCACCCGGCGGGCCAGCTCGCTCGCGTCCGGGGTGTCGTAGCGCATCGTGTAGTAGCGCGGCGCGAAGCCGTAGAAGTCGTAGACGGGGGTTACGTTCGCCGCCGAGCTGGACAGGGCGAGCGGGGCGGACTCCCAGTGCGCGGAGATGATCAGGATGGCCTTGGGCTTCGGCATCGACAGCGCCCAGGCGTGCAGCTGCCGCATCCACTCCGGGTCGTCGAAGAGCGGCGGCGCCCCGTGACTGAGGTAGAGCGCCGGGAGCGGCCCGTCGTTCGGTGTCCACGGTGCCTGCCGGGCGCTGGCCTGCGCCGCCGCCGGCAGGAACTCGTCGAAGGCGCCGGCCGGCACCTCCGGGAAGAGGATGCTCCGCATGCCGGTAGCTTACCCGGCAATAGTTGACTGTTCAACCTTCTCGGCCGGCCGTCACGAGGGTCGGCCAGGTGTTGCCCGGTGTTGCCAATCGGTTGCTGTCGGAAATGCAACAGGAAACGTATTGATCGGTCGGTCAATGTTCGTCACTCGGATTTTCCCAACGTGGCGTCGGAAAACATGGATTGGTCATTCGACGTAGTACCTTCCGTCGAACGACCTATCCCCCGAACCGCCATCCGGAATATCCAAACGGTCGAGAATTGGTATGGGGAGTTCGCACCATTGCGTTCACGAGCGACCGTGTGTTGACATGTCCAGCGGCTCCCCGGGCGTCGGATGGGTCTCTTTTTCGGCGACCGAATTCCACGTTTTCGTACGGGTGTCGTTTCATCGTGTCTAATGAATTTGTCTTTGGGGGATGCGGCGTGGTGATGTCGGGACGGCCTGCGCGGAAGGCCGGCTGATGGTCTCGGTTCGGGCGGGCATGGCGACCGACCCGGGACGGGTCCGTCAGGTCAATGAGGACCGCGCGCTGGTCGGACCGGATCTGTTCGCCGTGGCCGACGGCATGGGCGGGCATGCGGCGGGCGACGTTGCCAGTGCGATGGCGGTCGACCGGCTCGCCCGCCTGGTCCGGCGCCCTGGCCTGACGCCGGCGCAGGTGACCGCCGAGTTGGCCGAGTGCAACCGGGACATCCTCGCGGCGGCCCAGCCCGGCACCGCCCGAGCGGGCATGGGGACGACCGTCGCCGGACTCGTGCTCGTCAGCCTGGCCGGCCGGCAGCACTGGCTGGTTTTCAACATCGGCGACTCCCGGGTGTACCGGTTCGTCGACGGCCAGCTCGTCCGGGTCACGGTCGATCACTCCGAGGTGGAGGAACTCGTGGCGTCTGGCGCCATTGCGGCCGAGGAGGCCCGCACCCATCCACGCCGCAGCGTGGTCACCCGCGTGCTCGGCATGAACCCGCCGCCCGAGGCCGACGTGTGGCTCTTCCCGCCGACGCCGGGCGAGCGCTTCCTCATCTGCTCCGACGGGCTCTCGAGCGAACTCGACGATTCCGACATCGCCGCCGTGCTGCGCGCGGAGCCGATCGCTCAGGCGGCCGCCGACGCCCTCGTGGCCCGGGCGGTCGCGGCGGGTGGTCGCGACAACGTCACCGTCGTGGTGGGGGGGCCCGCGGGGGGCCCCCCCGCCCGCCCACAGGCCGGCAGCCCACCG
>JADGGF010000572.1 GCA_019690055.1 Micromonosporaceae bacterium | reverse complement strand
GCCCGACCCGGTCGCCGGCGCCGCCTTCGCGAGAAGGTAGCAAAGCCTCCCCGCACGGGTGGCCGGTCGCGGAAACCCCACCGCCCCCGGCGGGACCCGGCCACCATGCAGGCATGGCAAGCGACGCCGCGGGCGAGCCCGCGTCCTGGGAGGAGCTGATCGCCCGCCTGCTGCGATTGCCGGAGACGCGGCGACCCGTCTACCGGGTCGACATCAGCAAGCTGCTCTCGGCCCAGGCCCGGGATCTGCTCGTGGACGCGGCCCGACGGGCCAGCGACCTCGGCGCGGCAGACATCGACACAAATCATCTGCTGTGGGCCGGGCTGCAACGGCACGCGCTGCGCTCGCTCGTCTACAAGGCCGGTGGCGACCCGGACATCCTGCTGGCCCAGCTCAACCGGGAGCCGCGCCGGCCGGGCGGCGGTCCGCCGCGCCGACCCGACGAGGGGCTGACGCTCACGCCAGGCACCAAGCGCGCGCTGCTGCAGGCGCACCAGTTGTCGCGGGCGGCCGGCTCCTCCTACATCGGCCCCGAGCACCTGCTCATGGCGCTGGCCAGCAACCCCGAGTCGCCCGCGGGGCGCATGCTGGGTCGCGCGCGGGTGGACGCCGAGTCGTTGCAGCGGGCCAAGGAGGCGGGTGGGCCCGGCCCGGCCGGCGGACCGCCGCGGACGACGGGGACCTCCGCACTGGACCAGTTCGGCCACGACCTGACCGCGATGGCTCGTGACGGCAAGCTCGAGCCCGTCGTCGGTCGCGAGGAGCAGATCGAGCAGGCGGTCGAGGTCCTGTCCCGGCGCGCCAAGAACAACCCGGTCCTCATCGGCGAGGCGGGCGTCGGCAAGACCGCGATCGTGGAAGGCATCGCGGAGCGCATCGTCGAGGGCGACGTACCGCAGACCCTGCAGGGCAAGCGGGTCATCCAGCTCGACCTCGCCGGCCTGGTCGCCGGCACGCGCTACCGCGGCGACTTCGAGGAGCGCGTCAAGCGCGTACTCGACGAGGTCCGCGCGCACAGCAGCGAGCTGCTCATCTTCCTCGACGAGGTGCACACCCTCGTCGGGGCCGGCGCGGGCGGCACCGACGGCGGTATGGACGCGAGCAACCTGCTCAAGCCGGCCCTCGCCCGCGGGGACGTGCACGTCATCGGGGCGACCACAGTAGACGAATACCGCCGCACGATCGAGAAGGACGGTGCCCTGGCCCGGCGGTTCCAGCCCATCCTGGTGCCCGAGCCCACAGTGGACGACACTGTCGCGATCCTGCGCGGGCTGCGGGACGGTTACGAGGCCCACCACCAGGTCCGGTTCACCGACGAGGCGCTCGTCGCGGCGGCCGAGATGTCCGACCGCTACATCACCGACCGCTTCCTGCCGGACAAGGCGATCGACCTGGTCGACCTCGCCGGAGCGCGGGCCCGGCTGCGAATGGGCACGCCCGAGGCCGGGCGGCGCGAACTGGAGCAGCGGCTGGATGCCCTCCTGCGCGAGAAGGAGCAGGCCGTCGCCGACGAACAGTACGAACGCGCCACCGCGCTGCGCGACCAGATCGCCGCGGTGCGGGCGCGGCTGGACCGCGCGGCCGACGGTGGCGGCCCCGGCGTGCCCGTGGTTGGGGTGGCCGAGATCGCCGAGGTCGTCTCCCGGGCCACCGGCATCCCGGTCGCCCAACTCACCCAAGAGGAGCGGGAGCGGCTGCTGCACCTGGAGGAGCAGCTGCGGCGGCGGGTCATCGGCCAGGACGAGGCGGTCACCGCAGTGGCCGAGGCCGTACGGCGTTCGCGGGCCGGGCTCGCCGACCCGAACCGGCCCGTGGGCAGCTTCCTCTTCCTCGGCCCGACCGGCGTCGGCAAGACCGAGCTGGCCCGGGCGCTGGCCGAGGCCCTCTTCGGCGACGAGGACCGCATGGTCCGCCTGGACATGTCCGAATATTCGGAGTCGTTCACCGTATCCCGGCTCGTCGGCGCCCCGCCGGGCTACGTCGGCTACACCGAGGCCGGCCAGCTCACCGAGACCGTACGCCGCCGGCCGTACACGGTGATCCTCCTCGATGAGATCGAAAAAGCCCACCCGGACGTGTTCAACATCCTGCTGCAGGTGCTCGAGGATGGCCGGCTCACCGACAGCCAGGGCCGGACGGTATCGTTCCGCAACGCCGTGCTCATCATGACCAGCAACGTGGGGTCGGACATCATCGGTCAGGGCCGGATGCCGATCGGCTTCGGGGGCGAGCCGATCGAGCCCGGGGCCGGCGTCTCCGACGAGCTGATGAACGACCTGCGCATGGTGTTCCGGCCGGAGTTCCTCAACCGCATCGACGCGATCATCACATTCCGACGCCTGGAACGGGAGCACCTGCACCAGATCGTGGAGCTGCTGCTGGAACAGACCCGCCGCCGGCTGCACGCCCAGAACGTCTCGGTGACCTTCACCCCGGCCGCCATCGACTGGATCGCCGACCGCGGGTACCAACCGGAGTTCGGCGCCCGCCCGATGCGCCGGGCGATCCAGCGCGACGTGGACAACACCCTGTCGTCGATGCTGCTCGCCGGTGAGCTGCCGCCCGGGTCGACG
Organism: Micromonosporaceae bacterium; assembly: GCA_019690055.1. Taxonomy (GTDB): domain Bacteria; phylum Actinomycetota; class Actinomycetes; order Mycobacteriales; family Micromonosporaceae; genus DATBGZ01. Next base: position 413 of record JADGGF010000572.1, on the reverse strand, counting down.
GCCACTGTGGACGCCCGGGACGGCGACCTGACCATCGCCGTGACCGCCGGCGCGCCGGTCCCGTCAGCCTCGGAGTGACGGGCGGCCCCAGTCCCGTCAGCCTCAGAGCAGCAGCGTCCTCCACGCCGCCCGGCCCCGGCGATTCGCCGCCGACGCCTGACAACCTCCTGGGCGTGTCCCGCCAGGTCACGCGCCCGGTGCGTCCGGTGGCCGCGCCGGCGGCCGCGTCTACTATGGACGTACGTACGTTGTAAAGAAGTCGATGCTGATTCCCGCGTCTGCGGCGTGTTGATCCGAACATCTGTCGTAGGCCCGGGGTAGAGTGTCGGCATGGCTCGGCGGGGGCAGGGCAAGCGGGCGAAGCGGGTGGCGACACCGGCGGTGGCGGTCCTGGCCGGCCTGCCGGCGGGCGT
>JADGGF010000571.1 GCA_019690055.1 Micromonosporaceae bacterium | reverse complement strand
TGGCAGCCTCGCCGCGCTTGGCTCGCTGGATGTGGCCGTAGACGCGCGTTCGCAACTCCGCGAAGCGCGGTAGTGACCTCGTCGTGATCTGGTCGCGGTCGGTCGGCAGGTCAACGACCACATCCTCCAGGACGACGGTCGGCGACTTGGACAGCACGAGCACACGCCCGCCCAGGTACACAGACTCGTCGATGTCGTGGGTCACGAACAGCAATGATATCTTGCGGGTCAGGTGTAGTTCCCGGACAAGGTCCTCGAGCTCGGCCCGTGTTTGGGCATCGACTGCGGCAAATGGTTCGTCCATGATCAGGACCTCGGGCTCGTACGCGATGGCCCGCGCGATCGCCACTCGCTGCTGCATGCCGCCCGACAGCTGCCAGGGGTGGCTGCGGGCGGCATGCAGGAGTCCCACCGCGTCGAGGGCGTCGGTCACGAGCTTGTCGCGGCGGGCCCGGGTGAGCTTCTTGTGCCGCAATGGAAGCGCGACGTTCTCGCGTACTGTCAGCCACGGGTAGAGGCTTCGGCCGTACTCTTGGAACACCAGCGCCATGGCGGGGGTCGGTCCGGTCACGACCGAACCGTCCATCTCGATGACGCCGCTCGTGGGGCGAAGCAGCCCGGCGATGCACTTCAGCAACGTGGTCTTGCCGCATCCCGACGGCCCGACGATACAGACGAGCTCGCCGGCCTCCATCGTGAAGCTGACGTCTCCGATCGCTTCGACATCGCCGGCGGCGGATTCGTAGACCTTGCGCAGGTGTTCGACCCGAAGCAGAGTGTGGCGATCAGCCACGATCGACCTCCTTGATGCCGTGGTACCAGCGGAGAACGCGCCGCTCGACGAACCCGAAGACAGCGGCAAGCAAGACACCGATGAGCCCGAGGAGAAGGACGCCGCTCCACATCTGCGCGATGAGGTAGTTCCGCTGGAAATACGCGATCCGGTATCCGAGGCCGGACGAGGACGCGAACATTTCCGAGATCACCATCAGGATCAGCGCGACCGACAGCGCCTGCCGCACGCCGGTCATGATGCGCGGGCTGGCGGCGGGAAGGACGAGGAACCACAGGCGCTCGGCCCGGGTCAGCCCGAACGCGCGGGCCGTTTCGGTCATCACGCTGTCGGTGGACCGGACACCCTCGATCGTGTTGAGCAGGATCGGCCAGATCGCGCCCGAGGTGATCACGACGAGCTTCATCGTGTCGGTGATGCCGAGCAGGAGCATGACGATCGGGATCAGGACGGGCGGTGGGATGGCGCGGAAGAACTCCAGCATCGGCTCCATGAGGTCCCGCAGCCAGGGCACGAGACCGATCACCGTGCCCGCGGCGATGCCGAGCACGATAGAGGCGAGGATGCCCCCGGCGAGCCGCCCAAGGCTGGGCACCACGTCATCCAGGAATGCGGGGCCGACCCACGTGTCGACGAACGCGTCGAGAACCGTCAGCGGGCCCGGGAAGAACCGGTTGGCCGAGTAGGTCGAGTACAGGGCCCAGGCGGCGACCAGGACAACGGGTAGCCCGGTCGCGAACAGGAAGCTCGCCGTTACACGGTGCAGCATGGCTCGCGCTCGTGATGGTCGGCCCACCGCGGTGGCGTGCGTCGTCACAGCGGCTCCTCCCCACGTATGGACTGGTGCCAGCTCAGCGAACGGCGCTCGATGAAGCGGAAGACGATGTTCACGACCAGGCCAAGCAGGCCGGTGACCACGACGAGCGCGTACAGGCCGACCGCGTCACCCGCTGATCGAGATAGTTCGATCATGCGCCCAAGGCCGGGATTCCCGATCACCATCTCGGCGGTGATGGCGAGGATGAGGGCGACCGCGGCCGCGAGGCGCAGACCCGTCATCAGGTAGGGAAGGGCGGTCGGTAGCACGAGATGCAACAGCTGCGCGCGACGGCTGAGGCCGAAGCTTCGGGCGGTGTCCCGGGCGACGGCGTCGACGTCGGCAACGCCGTAGATCACCTGCACGAAAACTTGCCAGAACGACGCGAAGACGATGATGACCAGAGCCGCCTGGATGCGGATGCCGAACATCAGCACGGCGAGGGGAATGAGCGCCACCGACGGGATCGGCCGCAGGAACTCGACCGTCGTGTGCGTCGCCCGCCGCAGGAACGGCACGAGGCCGACGACTGTTCCCAGCACCACCGCGGCGGATGACGCTATCGCGAGACCGATGGCCCACGCGGTCATGGTCTCGCCCAGTCTCCGCCAGAAGGCGAGGTCACGGAGCTCGTTGACTAGTCGGACGGCGACGTCCGTGACGTACGGGAGATACTGCGCATCGATGAGTCCAAGTGTCGGGACCAGTTGCCACACGGTGAGGAACCCGACGAGGCCGGCGACGCCGAGCGTTGTCTTGCGCAGCCAACGTCGGTGCCGGGACGAGCGGACGGCCATGTCACTCCGGGTCGGATTGGTGACGACGCCCTCCCGAACCAGTCGGGAGGGCGTCGTCGCGCTGGTTAGTGCTGCTGGATCAGACGGTCGAAGTTGGGGAGGCGGTCGAGTACGCCGTACTTGACGGCGAGCTCAGCGAGCTCCTCCATGTTGGAGCGGTCGAGTTCCCAGCCGAACTCCGGGAGCCTCACCGAATCCGCGACCGCCTCGGGCAGCTCAAGGTTGTCCTTGATCGCCTGCCGCACGGCGGCCTCGTTGGCCGGGTTCTGCGCCCATTCCAACGCCTCCTTCATCGCCGCGGCGAAGTCCGCCACCAGGTCCGCGTCCTTCTCCATCAGGGCGGTGGTCGTGAAGGTCACCAGCGTCGGGAGACCAGGGATGGTCGCCTGATACGGATAGACGACGAGGGTGTCCCCGCGGCTTCTCAGCGCGGTCACAAAGGGCTCGGGCACCCATCCGGCGTCGATGTTGCCGGCTTGGAGTTGGGCGGGGACGTCGGGGAACGGCACCTCCACGAACTCGATGGTGGACGGATCGCCGCCGTCCGCCGCGACCGCGGCCAAGATAGTCACGTCGCCCGCGG
>JADGGF010000570.1 GCA_019690055.1 Micromonosporaceae bacterium | reverse complement strand
CAACTCGTCCGGATACTTCCTCGGTGCAGGCATCAACGCCCTCCTCCCATGGCCATCAGACCATGATCGAAAGGCTCCGCGGAACCGGGGGTAGCTCACGGATCACTCGTGTTGCCCTGCCTGGTCCGCCAACACGGAGGGGCTCACGGCCGACGCGTGCGCCGGCTCAGGGTCCACGAATCCGGTGGACTCGCGGGCCACGACCCGATAGTCGGCCAGGATCTGCCGAGGCGGCAGCGTTTCGTCCTTCTCGTTGATCCGCTCGAGTAACAACTCGACGGCCATCTCGGCGATCTGGTCCCGACCGGGATCGACGCTTGACATCGATGGCACCGAAAACCGCGCTTCGTCGATGTTGTCGAACCCGATCAGCGCGACGTCATCCGGGACGCGAACGCCCGCCTCGCCCAGCGCGCGGAGCGCACCCAGCCCGAGGGTGTCGTTGAACGTGAACACGGCGTCGAACTTGACCCGGTCCGCCAGCAGGTCGCGCATCGCGGCGGCGCCGTTCTCGCGATGCCAAGGGGCGGCGACCCGCACGAGTTTCGGGTTGTACCGGATGCCGGCGGCCTCCAGCGCTTCCCGGTATCCGCGCACCCGAAGGTTCGCCGAACGGATGTCGTCTTGGTGGGTCGGGTGCGCCCCGATCACCGCAATACGCCGCCGGCCGATCTCGATCAAGTGTTCGGTGGCTGCCCGGGCCGCCGCCACGTTGTGCATTGTGACGTGGTCGGTGGGGCCGCCGAAGATGCGCTCGCCGAGCAGCACGAGTGGGAAAGGCACATCCAGCAACGCGACGTCGTCCTGACCGAGCTGCTCGGGGCTGAAGAGGAGCCCGTCGGTCAGCCGCAATCGGTGTCCGGCCAGCACGGCGATCTCGCGTTCGCGAGTGGAGCCCGTCTGGTCGACGAGCACCTCGACGCCCCGCCGCTCCGCCGCCCGGATGACGGCATCGGCGAGCTCGGCGAAGTAGTTCTGACGCAGCTCCGGGATCGCGAGGCCGATGACCCCGGTCTTGCCGGAACGCAGCCCGCGGGCCGAGAGGTTGGGGCGGTAGTTCAGCGCCGCGATCGCCGAGCGCACTCGATCGCGCGTAGCGGGGCGCACGTGCGGATAGTTGTTGATGACGTTCGAGACCGTCTTGACTGACACTCCGGCGACGCGCGCAACGTCGTGCATGGTGGCGGCGATTTCATCTCTCCTCATGGCGCGGCACCGGTGGCTAGTGATTTTGGGGTAAGTGTAGCGAAGCGGCATCGGCCGCCGGCCGAGCGAGAAACCAGTCGCTGCTGCCGCCCATGGTGGTACCTCCGGGAGCTCGTCGTGGTCCCTGACGGGCCAGGGCTGCTCACGGATGGTAAGGGGCCGCTGGCGGTTGGTTCATTTGGGGTCGATAGCGGCCGCGACGGGCTGCCGCGCCATGCGCTGGAGCACGGCGGTGACGACTCGTCGGCCAGCTGGCCCCGTGGAGGTTGTCGACGACGGGCCGCGAGCTGCCGGCCCCGTGTTGATCGCGACCCGGTTCGCGATGGCCGTGCCGATGGCCACGAAGCGCGTCCCGCCCCGGCTGGCGAGGGCTGCGCCAGTACAGGCCACGCAGTGGCCGTGATCCGGGCGCTGCCAGCTCGGCCGACCAGCCCAGATGAGTCTTGACAGCGCGGGGCGCTCTCCGCGATAGTCGTGACCTACAACGTTGAATTACAACGTGAGAAACGCGTCCAAGACGACGGGGCGGGCATCGAAGTTCCCTTGCGGGGTCCCGGATGCGCTCGCACTGGCGATGATGTATCCATCGAAAGGAATTGAATTGTGAAGACGAAACAAGTTCTCGCTGCGTCGCTCGCCCTCGTGGTGGCGGGCGCGCTTGTCTCGTGCTCCTCCGGCGGCGGGGGGACTGGCGGAAACGACGCGACAAACTGCACCAACACCATCCCGAAGCCCGACCTGCCCGTGGTCACGCTCTGGGCCTGGTACCCGAACAGCGAGAAGGTGGTCGACAACTTCAACAACCAGCACGACGACGTCCAGGTCTGCTGGACGAACGTCGGCGCCGGTGGCGCGGAGTACGACAAGTTCCAGACCGCGATCACCGCTGGCACCGGAGCCCCCGACGTCATCATGATCGAGGCTGACCGCATCGCGGTCTACCAGGCCCAGGGGGCGCTCGTCGACCTGAAGGACCTCGGCTACGAGGCCGTCAAGAACAACTTCAGCGCGGGTGCCTGGAAGGACATGACCGTCGGTGACGGCATCTACGGCGTCCCCATCGACGGTGGGCCGATGGCGATGATCTACCGCAAGGACATCTTCGACCAGTACGGCATCACGCCGCCGACCACCTGGGCGGAGTACGAGGCGGCGGCGCAGAAGGTGAAGGACGCCGGTGGCCCGCTGTTCGGCGACTTCGGCGCGAACGTGCCGGCCAACATTCTGGCGCTGCTGTACCAGAACGGCGCGGAGCCGTTCACCTACGACCCGGCCGCCGGTGGCGAGATCGGCATCAACCTCAACAGCGCAGAAGTCAAGGAGGTGCTCGAGTACTGGGCCGGCCTCGTCTCCAAGGGCCTCGTGGGCACGCAGGACCAGTTCACCCCGGAGTACATCTCCGGCGTGATCGCTGGTGACTACGCCACCTACATCTCGGCCGCTTGGGCGCCCGGCTACCTCCAGGGTGCCGGTGTTGGCGAGGGTGCCGACAAGGACGTGTGGCGCACCGCCCCGCTGCCGCAGTGGGACCCGGCGCACCCGGTGCAGGTGAACTGGGGTGGCTCCGCCTTCTCGGTGACCACCCAGGCGAAGGACAAGGCGCTCGCCGCCAAGGTCGCCTTCGGGGTCTACGCCGACGACGCGTCGCTGCGGGACGGCTGGGAGAACCAGATCATCTTCCCGCTCAACCTCAACGTGCTGAACAACCCCGAGTTCATCAACGCCGAGATCAAGTTCTTCGGCGGCCAGCAGGCCAACAAGGAGGTGTACGTCCCGGCGGCCAACGGCTACAAG
>JADGGF010000569.1 GCA_019690055.1 Micromonosporaceae bacterium | reverse complement strand
CCCAACCCGAGTGCCCCAATCACGGTCATGGCGACCGAACACCCCGTTGGGCCGTCCATCACCATCGCCACCACCCGGCGCACCGGCCACCCGGGGCCGCCGGGGGCGGCCCGCGGGCGTGGCCGGCTGCGGGAGACCGTCAGCCCTGAATGGACCCGATCCGCGGACTCGTGCTGATGGCGATACAGGTGACCTCGCGGTCACCCACGCGCCAGGACTGGCTGGTCGGGTACAGGTAGTAGACCTCAATGCTGGGATCGCTCGCCGCCCAGGACGAATAGCTCTCCAGCCGGTCAAAGCACTCCTCATCCGCCATGGCGAACAGTTCGTCCTCACCGGGATAGCTCGAACCCGGCAAGTCGAACACCGCGTACACCTCGGCCTCGTGGAGTTGCATGCACGGCACGACCTGTACCTCGTAGTGCCGATCGGTGTCGGGCAGTGACTCGATGCAGTCGCCCACCCGCAGATCGAACACCGAGACGTCGCCGGCATCGATGACCTGACCGCTGTCATCGCGCCCGGCCTGTCGGCCGAGGCCATTGGCGATCACGGCCCACAAGCACAGGATCCACACAATCGAGATGACCAATCCGGCGATGGCCAGGCCGCGGCCCCGTTCACCCGATCGCCTCATCTGAACGAGAGCGATGATGGCAAATATGATGCCGAGCGGAAAACAGGCGCACAACGACAGCACGAAGCCCGCGATCGCGAAGCCGTTGAAACCCGGGGGCTGGGCGATCGGCGGTGCGTACGTCGGCGTAACGGGCGGGTACAACACCGGGTTCGGTGGGTACGGCCCGGTCGCCGGAGGCGCCGATGCGGGCGAGTACGGGCCCGCTGCCGGAGGCGCCGACGCCGGTGGATACGGCGCCTGCACGGGCGGCGGGTACGGAGATTGGGCCGGCGGATACGGTGCCTGCGGCGGCGGATACGGCCCCGCAGCGGGCGAAGACGACCCCGGCGCCAGCGGGTACGACGGCGGAACCGGGGGCGCCGACATGGGCGGATACGGCGCCGTCGGCGCCCCCGAGGCGTACGGCCCGACGGAAGAATGGGCCGGGCCGGGCGCGGCCGGCTCAGCGACCCCCGGCACTGTCGGCTCAGAGGTTTCCGGCGCGGCCGGCTCGGGGCTTTCCGGTGCGGCCGGCTCGGGGCTTCCCGGTGCGGCCAGCCCAGCAACCTCGGCCCCGGACGCGCTCGAATCGTCCGGCGAGGGTGGCTGGGACTCGGGCGAGGATGGCTGGGACTCGGGTGGGTTCAACGGAGATGGCCACGACATGGCCGAGAAGGCTACCGGTTGGCCGCGGCGGGCGTGCAGCGCTGTGGCCCGCCCGCGAACAGATGCTGGTGACTGCGTTCGGGTGGCCCCTCAGCCGCGTTCGCGGGCGACGAGCTCCCGGACGGCGGGGACGACCTCGGCCGCGAACCGTTCGGTCAGGGTGTGGTCGTCGCCGCCGATCAGGAACGCGGTGACGCCGTGGGTGAGCGTCATATCGGCCAGTTGCTCCACCCACTGCTTCGGCGGGCCGTTGAGGACGCCCCGATTCTCGGTCGAGAATTGCACATTCATGATGTTCAGCAGGCGCCGGACCGCGCTCGGGGACCGGCCCGCGGCGGCGGCGGCCTCGTCGATGCGGGCGTTGAGCTCTGGCAACGAGTCGACGCCCCGCGGCAGGTACTCGAGCGAGGGCAGCCAGCCGTCGGCCACCGCGCCGGTGAGCTCCAGCATTTTCGGCTTGTAGGAGCCGACCCAGATGTTGATAGCGTGGGCCGGGCGAGGCCCGCGCTTCGTCCCGACCGCCGTGTAGTAGCGCCCCTCGTGCCGCACGATACCGCTGGCCTCGGTGTCCCACAGGTCCCGGATGATCGCGATCGCCTCTCGCAGGGCGACGACCGCCTGGCCGGGCGTGAGCCGGCGTCCGCCCATCGACGCGATGCCGTCCCAGAACGCGCCGGCGCCGATGCCGAGCTCGAATCGGCCGCCGCTGAGGATGTCCAGCGAGGCGGCGGCGCGGGCGAGGACCGCCGGCGGTCGCAACGGAAGGCTGATGACGTTCCCGGCCAGCCGCACCCGTTGTGTCCGCGCGGCGGCGAAGGAGAGCAGCGTCCACGTGTCGAGCAACCCCGGATGGTAGGGGTGGTCCTGGAAGGTCACCAGGTCCAGGCCGACCCGGTCGGCGGTGACCGCCAGATCGATGACCCCCTGCGCGCCCTGGACGCGCGGCGTCACGAACGTTCCGAACAGCAGGTCGTGCCCGTAGTCAGTCATGTAAGCGCCTCTTTCCCGGTCGTTTCAGTCGTCTATGTCGTCGCCGCGGCCGCATCCGCCGCCAGGGTCAGGTTCGGATCGATGGCGAAGTTGTCCCGGAACAGCCCATCGGGGTCGTACCGCCTTTTGAGCTCGACCAACCGGGCCAGCACGGCCGCCGGAAAGGCGTCGCGCAGCCGTTGCGGACGCAGGTCGGTGTCGAAGCTGAGGTAGAGACCGTCGAAGTGCTGGGCGAGCGGGTCCCAGGCCGCGTTGAGCGTCTTCTGGTCGGCGCCCATCGCGGTCACCTGGAACGCCGGCGTCCGGTGCGCGAAGGCGGTCTCGTCGGCCGGCACGTCGGCGATCGCCCCGCCCATGGCGCGCAGTTGGAAGAAGTACACCCGGCCGCTGCGCAGCAGGCGCGCGGCGTCGCGGGCGAACTCGTCGGTCAGCGCCGGCAGGAAGGCGGACCGGGAGGCGGGTTCGCCGGCGCCGTGGTGCCCGTCGGGGCCGACGTCGGCGGCCAGGTTCATGACGTCGGTATACCGCGCGAGAACGACCTGCTGCTGGGCGAGCAGGCCGAGTTCGGTGAACGGAGTGAGCCGCTCGAGGATCACCGCGGGGTCAGGCGAGGCCACCATTGCATACAGTTGAATGACGTACTGTCCCTGGCGGGGGCGGCCGGTGACGAGGAACACCGTGGTGTCCCGGGGAGCCGTGCTGGCGAGCCGACCGTAGCGGCGCAGCGCATCCTCGATGT
>JADGGF010000568.1 GCA_019690055.1 Micromonosporaceae bacterium | reverse complement strand
GCTGGGCTGGGGTCCGGGCGGCGAGGGCGGGCACGAACCGGGTCCACGCCTGATTGCTCGCCACGTACAGGCTCGTCCCGTTGCTGTACACGGTGTCGCCGTCGGCCACGATCGTGACCGGGCTGCCGTCGCCGAGCGAATCCCGGCCGGCGTCGAAGGTGAGGACGGTCAGCAGGTTGGCGCCGGAGTAGTTGGTCGGCCGGCTGATCGATTCGCACGCCACCCGGGTGCGTACGGTTTCGTCGCCGGTGGTCACCTCCAGCCGTGGGGCCCACGCGTCGATGCCACTGGCGTCGATCACGGCGCGGTTCGCAACCAGCCGCTCGGCGTCGCTGCCCGACGCCGCGCGGAAGTCCAGGCGGGGGGCGGAACGGGTGACGATCCGGACGGTCGATCCGACCTTACGAGCGTCCACGATGGACCCATCGGCGCGGGCTCGGGACAGGACGCGCGGGGTGGTCAGGTCGACCAGCACGATGCTCGCCCCCACCACCGGCCGCTCGCCCAACGGCTCGTCGACCGGCGGGTTGACCGGCAGGTCCGGGACGGGCTCGGCGGCACGGCGCGGCAGGTCCGGGACGGGCTCCATGTCGGGGCGCGGCGGAGTCGGCAGGTCCTTGACCGCGATCGGGTAGGTGACCTGGTTGGCGAGCACCAGCGCGTGGTCGCCGGCCAGCAGCAGGTTGGCGTCGTAGCCGAGGTCCGAGTCGAGCAGGTCCACGACACCGACCAGCCGGCGACTGGCGACATCGACAACGCTCAACCGTCCGTTGGAGACGGTGACGATGCGCCGCCCGTCGGTCTTGACCAGGTCCGGCTCGTCCACGCCGGCCTCGTGCACGTTGGTCCGGGAGTGGTCCGCCTTCTCGGGGGCGGGCTGGGGGACCGGCTGTTTCGGGGCGTCCCCCGCGGCGGCCGCACCCTCCATGGCGCCGCGGTCCTCCGTCGCCACCACCGGCGGGGTGTCGACCAGGACGAGGTCCCACGCTCCCGGAAGGCCGTACGGTCCCACCACCTCCTTGGTGGCGGCCCGGAGGTCGTCCAGGGCCTGCGCACAGGAGTCGAAGAAGACCAGCCGGTACGGTCCCAGAGGAGCGGGCTCGTCACTGGTGCAGGCGGCCGCCCCGGTCGCGACCAGGCCGGCGAGGGCGAGGCCGGCGCCAAGGCCACGCCACGACGGCGCGCGGCGGCCCGGAGCGGGCTGGGCGATCGAAAGGCTTGGGCTGGCGTTAACCATGCCCCCTGTGACGGCGACCACCCGGCCCCGGTTCCCGGTCAGCCGGGACTAGGAGCAGACGCGGTCGAGATCCTCCAGGAACCCCCGGACGTCCCGCTCGGCCTGGCGCGGGTCGAGGTTCTGCGGGTTGGTGGTGAGAATCCGATCGATCGTGGCGATGCCGTTCTCAAGCGTGGTGCGCACGTCGGCGCGGATCGGCCGGCGGGCGAGGTCCGTCAGGTCGGACTTCCAGTCGGTCGCGATCCGTCGCGCCTCGCTCGCGGCCGCCAGGGCACCGGCGTTGTTGCCGGCGTTGGCGGCCGTCTGAGCCTGCTCGAGCTTGTCGGTCAGTTGGTCCACCGCGTCCTTGGAGGTCGATGTCGCCTGCGCGCAGACCTGTTCGGTTTCGTCGGTCCCGGCGGTGGTCGTCCTGGCGGTGGTCGGGGTGTTGGCCCGGGTCGTTGTCGTGGTCTCCCCCGGCTTCGGCGCGATGTTCTGGGGATGGGCACACGCCGCCGCCGTGGCAGTGAGGGCAGCGGCGAGCAGGACGGCGACCAACGGCCTACGCATCGGTTCGTGCTCCTCAGGATGAACGACAGGGCCGTCCCGCAGCCTAGCCTTGCCCGGCAACCCGCCCGGGGGTCGGGTGGGCCGGATACGATCGCCCACAGCCGACGGCGACCGTGCGTGGTACCGCGGCCCTGGCCCGTGGGCTGTGGCACTGGGTCGTCGTGGCCTGGGCGGCGGTGGGAGAGTACGTGGACGAGACGGACCGCGCGATCATTGCGGCGCTCGTGGCCGACGGTCGCGCGTCGTTCGCGGAGATCGGCGCTCGGGTGTCGCTGTCGGCCCCGGCGGTCAAGCGCCGGGTGGACCGGTTGCGGGCCGCTGGCGTGATCAAGGGATTCACCGCGGTGATCGACCCGGCGGCGACGGGCGGCACCACCGAGGCGTTCGTCGAACTGTTCTGCACGGGTCGGACCACGCCGGCCCAGATCGCGGCGGCCGCCCGCCGCCACCCCGAGATCATCGCCGCGTTCACCATCACCGGTGAGGCCGATGCCCTGGTCCATCTGCGCGCCACTGACATGCGCCACCTGGAGCAGGCGCTGGAGCGGCTGCGGGCCGAAGGGTTCGTGACGTCGACGCGCAGCATGGTCGTCCTGTCCCGCCTGCTCGACGGCCCGGCGTAGCCCGACCACCGAACGGAGATCCGCCGGGCGACGCCGCCGGGACGCGCCCGGCGGAACAGAATGGCGCATGGTCACCGCGCTCTGGGTTCGGGTCGGGATGGCGTTACTCGCCGTGCTTCACGGTTGGTGGGGGCTGTGGGCACTCATTGATCCTCAGCACTTTTTCAACACGTTCCCCGGGGCCGGGCGACGGTGGACCGCAGCCTACCCGCCGTACAACGAGCATCTCGTCGTCGATCTGGGCGCGACGTTCGTGACGCTCGCCTTCCTGCTCGGTGCGGGCGCGGCCAGCCGGAACCGGGGCGTACGCACCGCGGCGCTGTGCACCGTCACGCTCTTCGGGGCGCTGCACCTCGCGTTCCACTCCGCCGACCACGGTCTGCTGGCCACCGCCGACCTGGTCGCCAGCCTGGCCGCGTTGGCGCTGGGCGTCCTGTTCCCCATCGCGCTGCTCGTCGTCGACCGCTGGTCGCCCCCGTCCGGCGGCCGGGCGCCGGGCGCCGATGCCTGAACTTGGCCTCGGGCCGCGTGGTCCTCGACCGAGGAGCGAGCGAGGGACGAGCGAGCGACGAGGGAAGCGCCAGCCTCACCAGGAGCCGGGTTCGCCCGAGCGTCAGCGAGGG
>JADGGF010000567.1 GCA_019690055.1 Micromonosporaceae bacterium | reverse complement strand
TCGATCCCGTTGGCGTGCACGGTACTCGTCATGGCCACTTCCTTTCTTGTTGTCAGGAAGGACTCCTTTCTAGGCAAAAACCGTCAAGAGGGTGTCCTTCCTGACGCACGACCTGACACTCCGGATACCCGGGAGCGCAGCAGGCGCTGCAGTGGGCCGAGGCGGTGGGCCAGGCCGGCGAGACCGCCCGGGAAGAAGTACACGGCGAGGATGAAGACCGTGCCGAGGATGAACAGCGGCTCCGACAACGGGCCGGAGAGCACGCTCGGCAGGCGCTCCACCGCTTTGGAGCTGCCGACGGCGGTGAGCCGGTGGTCGAGGTAGGCGAAGACCACACCCCCGGCGAGCGGGCCCCACCGTGTGCCGGGTCCGCCGAGGACCACCATTACCAGCAGGGACAGGGTCAGGTCGGAGGCGGTCAGCCCGGGGTTCGCCCCGCCGATGAGCAGCACGTAGACCACACCGCCGATCGACGCCAGGGCCCCGGCGATGACGAAGGCCAGCAGCCGGTACCGGTACGGCGACAGCCCGAGCACATCGACCCGGCGGTCGTCGTCGCGGACCGCGGCGAGCACCCGACCGGCCGGCGCGTCGTCGATGCGGTGCACCACGAACGCCACCAGCGCCACGAAGGCGAGCGCGAGCCAGTACAGGTTGACCGTGTTCACCACACCGACCAGGAACTCCGGCAACCGGCGGCCGTCCAGGGACAGGCCCTCCTCGCCGCCGGTCAGCCGGCCTGGGTTGCGGGAGGCCGCGATTGCCCCGATCTGGGCGAACGCCAGCGTCACCATGGCGAAGGCGATGCCCTTGGTGCGCAACGCCACCGAGCCCAGCAGGGCGGCGAGCACCGTGGCGCCGACGATCGCCACCAGCGCCACCGTCCACAGTGGCCACGTCGTCCGGGCGAGCAGGATCGCGGTGCCGTACCCGCCCGCCGCGAAGTAGAGCGCGTGGCCGAAGGAGAGCATGCCGGTGCGGCCGAACATGAGGTCGTAGCTGAGCGCGAGACCGCCGAAGACCAGGCAGATCGCGAGCAGGAGCAGGGTGCCTGGCGCGTTCAGCGGCCGGTCGAAGACCACCGGGATGCGCAGGTTCGTGTACGGGACGGCGGCCAGCAGCACGACCGCCCCGACCGGCAGGAAGCGCCGCACCGGCGGCCAGATACGCGACAGGAGGCGCCCCACCGGCGGCCAGACACGCGACAAGAAGCGCCCCACCGGCGACCAGACACGCGTACGCCGACCGCCGGCCGGGCCGGACGAGCGGTCGGTGGCGCCGGGGTGCTCGGTGGGGCCGGGACGTTCCGCGGCGCCCGAGTGCTCGCGGGCGATCGGTTCGGTACTCATGCGTGCGCACCTCCCGCCACGCCGGCCAGTCCCTGCGGCCGGACCAGCAGCACCACCGCGAGCAGGGCGACCACGCAGATGTCGCCGAGCCCCGAGGCGTAGTAGTTGACGAACTGCTGCAGCAGCCCGACCGCCGCCGCGGCCCAGGCGGTCCCGGTGACCGAGCCCATGCCGCCGATCACCACGACGATGAAGCCGAAGATGAGCAGCGAGGTGCCCTGCCCCGGCGAGACGGCGCTGAACTGCACGCCGGCCAGGATGCCGGCGAGCGCGGCGGCCGCGCCACCGATGGCGAAGACGAGCGTGAACGCCTTACGAACGTCGATGCCCAACGCGGTCACCATGGACCGGTCCTCCACCCCGGCCCGGATCACCAGGCCGACCCGGGTGAAGCGCAGGAACGCGAGCAGGCCGGCCAGCACCACGGCCGCCGAGACCGCCAGCAGCAGCGACGAGTTCGGCACCGCCGCCCCGCCGATGACCGTGACCCGGGAGGCCCAGGCCGGGCGCGGAAACGGCCGCGGGTCGGCGCCCCAGATCGCCTGCAACAGCGCGACGCCGGCCAGGGACAGCCCCACGGTCACCAGCACCTGGGCGATCGTGCGCCGGTAGAGCGGCCGGATCAGCACGAGCTCCACAATGGACGCGATCGCGGCGCCGGCCAGCACCCCGAACAGCACAGCGAGGACGAAGCCAAATCCCTCGCTCCCCGCCCCGGGCAGGCTGGTCGCGGCCCACCACGTGGCGTACGCGCCGACCGACAGGAACAGCCCGTGGGCGAAGTTCAGCACGTCGGCCAGGCCGAAGACCAGCGACAGGCCGGAGGCGACCAGATAGTACAGGCCGGCCAGGCCCAGCCCGGTGAGCAACAGCAGGATGAACGTACTCATGACTGCGCCGTCCCTCCGGTGCCGCGCGCCGCACTCATCCCTCGTCCGTTCGTGGCCGCCTCCGGCTGCGCCTCGCGCGTGCGGCCGTGCGTGCCGACGCCGAGCATGGCCCGGGTGAGCTGCTCGTCGTCCAGCAGCGGCCCGATGGGCCCGCGGTAGGCGACCGCGCCGGCCGCCAGCACCACGGCGTCCCGGCCGACCCGCCGCACCAGGCCGAGGTTCTGCTCGACCAGCAGGATGGGAACGGATTCGGCGATGCGAGCCACCACGTCGGCGACCTCGGTGACCAGGCGCGGGGCCAGGCCCTTGGTCGGCTCGTCCACGAGCAGCAGCCGGTTGGGGTTGAGCAGCACCCGGGCCAGGGCGAGCATCTGCTGCTGCCCGCCGGAGAGCGTGCCGGCGCGCTGCCGGCTGCGCTGCTTGAGCTCCGGGAACAGGCCGTACGCCGTGTCGTAGTCGGGATCGGGCACCCGCTCGGCCAGCTTGAGGTTCTCGGCGACCGTGAGCCCAGCGAAGATGCCGCGGTCCTCCGGCACGTAGCCCAGGCCCCGGCGGACGAGCTGGTGCGTCGGCTCGCGCAGCAGCGGTACGCCGTCGAAGAGCACCTCGCCGGTGACCTGCGATCCGGCCGGGGTCAGCCCGAGGATGGCCTTGAGCGTCGTGCTCTTGCCGACGCCGTTGCGGCCGAGCAGCACGGTCACCCCGGTGGCCGGGGCATCGAAGCTGACGCCCTGCAGGATCTGCGAGCCGGCGATGCGGACGCGAAGGTCCACGATGGACAGCAGCGGCCGGGGGGCTT
>JADGGF010000566.1 GCA_019690055.1 Micromonosporaceae bacterium | reverse complement strand
GTTCCAGGCGGAGAAGGCGGCGAAGCCGCCCAGGCAGCAGCCGATCGTGACGATGGCCGCGACCACGAGCGCGAAGACCAGCACCGGCCAGTCGCTGCGCCGGGAGCGCTTCTTGCGCGAGATCATCGGCCAGATCACGTCGGTCGGCATGGTCTGGACCGGCGCCTCCCACTTGAACCGGCCGATCTCGTCGGGCCGGTACGGTGGCGCTTCCCGGCGCTGCGCCTCGTGGTACTCGGCGTTGCGCTGCATCTGCGGAGTGCGAACGCCCCGGAGAGTCGGGCTCTCGCCCAGGTACGGCTGCGCGTCGAACGGATCCGGGTGGTACGGCACGCCCTCGTACGTCTCAGCCGGCTGCTCGGACGGCTTATCGGGCGCCGACTCGGGACGCCCGTCCGGGGAGGGAGCGTACGGATCCACCGGCGGCCCCACCGGCGGGCGCGGATCGCCCTGGGCGTCCGGTCCCGGCGGGTTCTCGCCCGGCGGGTTCTCGCTGGGCGGTTTCTCGGGGCCTCTGGGCGGACGGGGCGGAGGCTCGTCGCGCGGCTCCTGGCTCCTCATGCGACCTCCATCGGTGCTCAGACTAGGGGCCGCCGGGGCCGCTCGGGGGTCGTTGCGCCGCTCTCGCTCGATGCGCGGAACTTGTCGGACTCGGCTGCGAGAATCCGCACCATGGCACCGACGACCATCGCCGTGGGGATCGAGACCACGCCGAAGAAGTGCTTCGCCAGCGCTCTCGACTGGCCCGGGTGGTGCCGCGCGGGGCGTGATCCCGACGCCGCGCTCGCGGCGCTGGCCGATTATGCGGAGCGGTACCGGCCGGTCACCGAGGCGGCGGGCTTCCCGCTGCCGGAGCGGTTCACGCTGCGGGAGCAGGAGCGGCTGTCCGGCGGGTCGACCACGGCGTTCGGCGCGCCGGAGGTGATTTTCGAGGCGGATCGGGCGCCGCTGACCGGGCCGCAGGCCAAGCGGCAGGCCGCCCTGGTGACCGCGGCCTGGGAGTACTTCGACGAGGTGGTGGCGGCCAGCCCGGAGTCGCTGCGTAAGGGTCCGCGTGGGGGTGGGCGCGACCGGGACAAGATGACCGTGCACGTGCTGGAGGCGGAGAACGCGTACGCGCGCAGCATCGGCATCAAGGTTCCCACGCCGGCGCTGGGTGACCTGGAGGCGATCGAGGCGCAGCGGCTGGCGATCGCCGCGGTGCTGGGCGAGCGCTCGGACGGCGGGCCCGTGGCTCCGGGGAAGAAGTGGACGGCCCGGTACGCCGCCCGCCGCATCGCCTGGCACGTCCTCGACCACGCCTGGGAGATGGAGGACCGGCGTCAATGGCCCCGGGTTGCCGGCTAACGGCCGACCGTGGTGAAGGTTGTTAGGAGGAACCAGAAGCCAACTCCGAGCACGGCGACGACGGCGCCCACGGCGACGCCGATCACGAGAACGGCGGCCGAGACCGTCCCCAAGGCAGCACCGACGGCTCGCAGGATGGCGAGTGCGCCGGCCCGTGGCCCGACGCTCCGGTCGGCAACGACAGATTCGTCGCCCTCGCCGCCCACGGCGACAGCGTACAACCGGCAAACTCTGTGCCGATCGAGCACGCCGGGGAGATGCAGGATCGGGCGGAGTACGTGCACCGTGCTCGGTGGCCACGCCTCGTCATCGAGCCGGGCGCAACTGGGGTGCGCGGGTGGGGTCGTCAGGTCCAGGAGGGGCGAACGAGGCCGGCCTCGTAGGCGTAGACCACGAGCTGGGCCCGGTCCCGAGCACCGAGCTTGGCCATCGTCCGACTCACATGCGTCTTGGCCGTGGCCGGGCTGACCACCAGGCGCGCGGCGATTTCCTCGTTGGAGAGCCCGGCACCGACGAGAGCCAGGACCTCCCGTTCCCGTTCGGTGAGCTGGGCCAGGGACAGCGGCGGGGTCGGCTCCCGGCGGGCGGCGAACTCCGCGATCAGACGGCGGGTGACGCGGGGGGAGAGGAGAGCATCGCCGGCGGCGACGGCCCGGACGCCCCGGATCAGGTCGGCCGGTTCGGTGTCCTTGAGGAGAAACCCGCTCGCTCCGACCCGCAGGGCCTCGAAGACGTACTCGTCCAGATCGAAGGTGGTCAGGATCAGGATCCTCGTGTCGGCGAGACTCGGGTCGGCCGCGATGCGGCGGGTCGCCGCCAGACCGTCCACTCCGGGCATCCGAATATCCATGAGGATCACATCGGGTCGGGTCGCCTGGGCCGCCCGGACCGCCTCGGCCCCGTCGCCGGCTTCCCCGACGACCTCGACATCCGGCTCGGCGTCCAGCAACGCCCGGAACCCCGCCCGTACCAACGCCTGGTCGTCGGCGAGCACGACCCGGATCACGACGCCTCCCCGGCGTCGGGCCGGTCATCCCGCGGTGCGGGCAGGAACGCCTCGACCACGAAGCCGATCCCGTCCGGCCCCGGGCCGGCGTGCAGCCAGCCGCCCAACGCCACCGCCCGCTCGCGCATGCCGGCGATCCCGTTGCCGGTCGTCTCCTGGTCGTCCGGTGTGGACGGTCCCGAACCGGTGTCGGCCACGCGTACGGTCAGCCCGTCGATGGCGAAGTCGAGGGTCACGGTGACCAGCGCGCCCGGCCCGGCGTGGCGGCGTACGTTGGTCAGCGCCTCCCGCACGATCCGGTACGCCGCCCGCTCCACCTCGCCGGGCAGCGGCCGCGGCGCACCCGTCCGGACAATGTGGACCGGCGTGCCGGCCGCCTCCGCCTCGGCGACGAGATCGTGCAGCGCGACGAGACTCGGCGTGGGCGTGCGGGGCGCCGGGCGGGGCGTTAGCGTGGCGAGCAGGCCACGTACCTCGCGCAGGGCCTCGGCGCTGGCCAGCTTGATCGCGTCCAGCGCCTCCCGAGCCTGACCCGGTTGGTGGTCGAACAGGTGCAGCGCCACCCCGGCCCGCACGTTGATCAGCGACAGGTGGTGCCCGATGACGTCGTGCAGCTCCTGGGCGATGCGCAGCCGCTCGTCGCTGGCCAGCCGGCGGGTCTGCTCCTCGCGCGCCCGCTCGGCCTCGGC
>JADGGF010000565.1 GCA_019690055.1 Micromonosporaceae bacterium | reverse complement strand
GTGCCGGTGACGCCGCCCCATGCGCTCCCCACCGCCCCATTGGGCGCACCTCTGCGCGTCCTGGGACGGAGTGACGCGGCGCTTGCGAACATCATGTATCGCGAGCGCCGTTCTTCGCTATTCTCACAGGTCACGTGGGGTCCCCGTCGAGCGGCCGAATGGTCAGTGCAGCCGAACCGTGACCTTCTGCCACCTTGGGAGCGTTTCCAGATGTCCGCAGCGGCCCTGAGGGCAGGCGTTCCGCGCGTTGCGGCCGCCTCGCCGGTCGTGGCCGTCGTCGGACCGACCGCCGCCGGCAAGTCCGCGCTCGCTGTGGAGCTGGCGCTCCGGCTGAACGGCGAGGTGGTCAACGCCGACTCGATGCAGCTCTACCGCGGCATGGACATCGGTACCGCCAAGCTGCGCTCCGAGGAGCGCCGCGGCGTCCCCCACCACGTGTTCGACGTCTGGGACGTCACCGAGCCGGCCAGTGTGGTCGCGTACCAGGCAGTGGCCCGGGCGGCGATCGACGACATCTACGCCCGGGGCCGGGTGCCGCTGCTGGTGGGCGGGTCGGGGCTGTATGTCCGCGCGGTACTGGAACAGTTCGACTTTCCGGGGACCGACCCCGCCCTGCGGGCGTCACTGGAGGCCGAGCTCGCCGAGGTGGGTCCGGCGGCCCTGCACGCGCGGCTCGCCGAGCGGGCCCCCGAGGCCGCGGCCCGCATCCTGCCCACCAACGGGCGGCGCATCGTGCGCGCGCTGGAGGTCGTGACGCTGACCGGCAGGTTCGTCGCCTCGCTGCCCGAGCCGACCCCGTACTACCCGGCCGTCCACATCGGAGTCGACCGTGATCCGGACGAGTTGGACGCCCTGATCGCGGCGCGAGTGGATCGGATGTTCGCCGACGGGCTGGTCGACGAGGTGCGGGCGCTGGAGGTGCGCGGTCTGCGGGACGGCCGTACGGCCTCGCGGGCGCTCGGCTACCAGCAGGTGCTGCGGTACCTCGCGGGCGAGTGCACGCTCACCGAGGCCCGGGACGAGACCGTGCAGGCGACCCGGCGGTTCGTCCGGCGACAGCGCTCCTGGTTCCGGCGTGACCCGGCCGTCGTGTGGCTCGACGGCGCCTCCCCGACGCTGGTCGAGGACGCGCTCGCGGTCTGCGCCGCGGCCCCGGTGGGCCGCAACGGGCACGCCTCCGCCCCGTTCGGGGTGCGATCACCCGCGTCGTAGCGGCGGCCGGCCCCGGCGCCCACGGTGCCCAGAAGGGCACTTTCTGGGCACCGTTGCCTGGGCGAGGTGCCCAGTAGGTGACCTTCTGGGGTCGCCGGGCCCCCCGAGTTGACACAATGGCCAGGATGTCGACGGACCCAGGCGCGGGCTTCACGGATCGCGGGCTCATCACGAACGGCGTGCCCTTCGCGAAGGGGCACGGCACCGGCAACGACTTCGTCATCGTGCCCGACCCGGACGGTCGGCTCGCCCTGTCGGCCGCGCAGGTGGCCGCGCTGTGCGACCGGCGGCGGGGGATCGGGGGCGACGGCCTGCTGCGCGTCGTCCGTACGGTCCACGTGGCCGACGTGGTCGCTGAGGCGCCCGGGCCGGGCGGTGCTGGCGGGGCGTCCGGCTCGTCCGGAGCCGATGGCTCAGCCGACCCCGAATGGTTCATGGACTACCGCAACGCCGACGGGTCGCTTGCCGAGATGTGCGGCAACGGGGCGCGGGTCTTCGCGCGGTACCTCATCGAGACCGGGCTCGCCAGCGGCCCGCGGGTGGAGTTCCTGACCCGGGCGGGGGTCGTGACCGCGACCGTGGGTGCGTCCGACGTCTCGGTCACCATGCCGCCGGTGGTGATCGGTGGGCCGGGTGTGGTGCGGGTCGCCGGGATGGAGCTCAAGGGAACCACCGCCACCTGCGGCAACCCGAACCTGGTCTGCAGTGTGTCCACAGTGGATGACCTGGACCTGCGCGATCCGCCGGTGCTGGACCCCGACCAGTTCCCGGCCGGCGCCAACGTCGAGTTCGTTGTCCCCGTGGTGGCCGGGCACGTGCGGATGCGTGTGGTGGAGCGGGGCGTGGGCGAGACGCTGTCGTGCGGTTCGGGCGCCTGCGCGGTGGCCGGCGTCGTCCTCAATGGAGGATCAGGCACGGTGATCGTCGATGTCCCGGGCGGTCGGCTCACGGTGGCCATCGGCGACGACGGGTCGTGCGTGCTCACCGGTCCGGCCGTGCTCGTGGCCACCGGAACCGTCGCGCTACCCGCTGACGGAATGTCTTGATCGGTCGATCACTCGGGTCACCGGACGAGGCGGCGGGCCAACCACCAGACGGCCGCGCCGACGAGCACGGCCAGTCCGGCGACGGCCAGACCGTACGTGAGCCACTCCGGGGTCGTCAGGCCGGGCGCCGTGGTGACGGTGGCCAGCGCGGTCGGCTGGCCGGCGTCGCTGGCCGGGGCGGTGGGGCGCGGGTAGCGCAGCAGTTGCGTGGGGCCGGCCACATCGGAGACGGTCAGCAGGCTCTGACCGTCCACTGTGTACGCAATGGCCTCGCCCTGGGGCTCGTTGTTCAGCAGCAGCATGCGGGGGATGGTCGTCGTGATGGCCTTCACCACGTCCCCGTCCGGCACGTCCCACTCGTAGACGGCGGTGTAGGTGCGCAGCGCCACTCGGGAACGGTCCGGGCTCGTGGCAGCGCCGGTCACCATCGACTCCAGTACCTGGATGAGGTCGGTCGGGCCGCCCGTAATGACCGGGTGGAACTCGCCGACCAGGCGCAGCGGGACGCCCTCGGCGGTGCCGGGCTCCAACGGCCGGGTGGCCTGGTAGACGTACGAGGTGGAGCCGAGCTCCTTGGTGACGATCACCGGGCTGCCGTCGGCGCCGAAGAGCAACGCCTCGGCGTCGTGGGGGCCATCGGGGTAGGTGAGTCGGTGGATGACCGGCGGGCCGCCCTCGGGCGGGATGCGCCACAGGGCGATGGTCTGCCGCCGCTGCGGGGCGTTGATGTTTTCGCCGATGTCGGCGCCCCAGATCGCGCCGTCGGGGGCGACGGCGAGGTCCTCGGG
>JADGGF010000564.1 GCA_019690055.1 Micromonosporaceae bacterium | reverse complement strand
CCCGTCACGGGTTCCTCCGTTCCCGTCACGGGCTCGGCACCGGAGTGGTCTCCGGGGCTGGTGCGCTTCTGGTGGTCGGTTGTGACCTCCGCTACCGTGATCAACATGTCCGGAGCGTTCGCCGCCCTCGTCATCCTGCAGTTTGCGCTGGCCGCGGCGACCGTCATTGGTTTGACATTCATAACTGCGCCGTACGGTCGCCACACCCGGGCGGGCTGGGGACCGACGGTCCCGGCGCGGCTCGGCTGGGTCGTCATGGAGGCCGTGTCGCCGATCGTGTTCACGGCGGTGTTTCTGGCCGGGTCCCGGCGGGCCGAGGTCGTACCGTTGGTCTTCCTGGCGCTGTGGCAGGTGCACTACCTGCAGCGCGCCTTCGTCTACCCGTTCCTCATGCGCGGCGGGCGCCGGATGCCGGTGCTCCTGGTGCTGCTCGCCGTGGCGTTCAACCTGCTCAACGCCTACATCAACGCGCGGTGGGTCTCGAGCCTCGGCGAGTACCGGGTCTCCTGGCTGACCGACCCCCGGTTCCTGCTGGGCGTGGTGGTCTTCCTGGTCGGCTACGCGATCAACCTCTCGGCCGACCGGACGCTGCGCAGCCTGCGGGCGGCGGGGGAGACCGGCTACAAGATCCCGTACGGCGGCCTGTACCGGTGGGTCTCCTGTCCCAACTACCTCGGCGAGATCATCGAGTGGTGCGGCTGGGCGCTGGCCACCTGGTCGTGGCCCGGCCTGGCCTTCGCCGTCTACACGGCCGCCAACCTCGGACCGCGGGCAGTGCAGCACCACCGCTGGTACCGGAAGACGTTCCCGGACTACCCAGTCAACCGACGGGCCCTCATCCCGGGCGTCCTGTAGCGGCTCGGTTGGCTGTCGGTGCTTATGGCTGTCCTCGCTCACGGTTGTCGGGCCGGGTAGCTGCCGGGCTCACGGGCATCGCGGCTGTCAGCTGTGTCGCGCTCCGCTCGGCCGGCTCTGATGGCCCAGCTCGGCGTGGTCCGAGCTGGGCGCCCGACGCCGCCCATTCGCGCGACGTACCCCGTATCGACGTCTCTGCTCAAGCCTTCAGCCGAGCCACGCCCTCTGCGTACGTCACCGTCGGTTGGTAGCCGAGCTCGGCGGCGGCCCGGGTGGTCCGGAACCGCCGGGGCAACGACAGAAACTCGACTTCGAAGCGGGTCACTGGCGGCCGGCCGGGCAGGCGCAGCGTACGCCAAATCGTCTCCAGCGCTTTGGCCACCTTGTATACCGGCCCGGACGGCAACGAGCGCCGCGGCATGGGTGCGCCGAAGGCCGCCAGCACACCGCCGAGGAACTCCCGCACCGGCATCGGCTCGTTGTTGGTAATCAAGTAGACGCCGCCGGAGCGCCCGCCGGTGAGGGCCAGGGAGATGGCGAGCGCGACGTTGTCGACGTGCACGTGCTCGAACGACGACTGGCCGTTGTCGAACAGGGGGAGCTTGCCCTCCTTGGCACGCTGCGCCATATCGCGCAACGGCATCGATTCCTCACC
The DNA here is from genome assembly GCA_019690055.1 of Micromonosporaceae bacterium. GTDB lineage: Bacteria > Actinomycetota > Actinomycetes > Mycobacteriales > Micromonosporaceae > DATBGZ01. The sequence continues at coordinate 1,544 of JADGGF010000564.1, read as the reverse complement.
CCAGATGAAGGTCGGCCGGAGGATGATGCGCTCGATCGGGCCGGCGTGCCCCTGGACCGCCTGCTCGGCGAGCAGCTTCGCCTGGCCGTAGTACGAGCTCGGCCGCCGTGGCGGTGGGGTCGTCTCGTCGACGTCGAGCAGGGGCACGCCGTCCTGCAGCACCGACTCCGAGCTGATGTAGATGAATCGACGTACGCCCCGCGCGTCGGCGGCTGCGATGAGGTCCCGTGTGGCCTTGACGATCGTGCGATCGAACTCGGCCCATTTCCCCCACATCTCGATGATGCCGGCCAGGTGGACAACGACATCCTGGCCGCGCAGCGACTCCGCCCAGTTCGGTAGGTCCTCCAGACCGCCGGCGACCGTCTCGACCCCGGCCGGTGCCCGGTATGCCGCGGGCCGGCGGACCAGGACGCGTACGGTGTGGCCTTCGGAGACGAGCCGCGCAACGACCTGTTTGCCCAGGAATCCGGTTGCGCCGGTCACGAACACCCGCACGTGACGACTCCTAACTAGGTATGATGACTGACATAGTAACGGGAGCATGGTAGAAGATAGAAGAGGATCCGCAAGTCATGCCTCGGCCCAAGTCAGACTCACGGCAGCGGCTCATCGAGGCGGCGAGCCTGTTGCTTCGCCGGCACGGCTACCAGGCGACCGGGATGGCCCAGATCGTGCAGGCGAGCGGGGCTCCGCGAGGATCGGTCTACTTCCTGTTTCCCGGCGGCAAGCAGGAGCTGGCCATCGCGGCCGTCCAAGCATCCGCCGCCGAGTTCACCCGACGCATCCGGGAGGCGGCCGCCGCCTCGCCCGACGTTCGGTCCTTCTGCGCCGCGCTGGCCGAGCACATCGCCGCGGACCTGACCACGTCCCACTTCACCGATGGCTGCCCCGTCAGCACGGTGACGCTCGACTCCACTCCTGGCTCACCAGAGTTGGCCGAGGCGTGCAGCCAGGCCTACGACAGCTGGCGACAGGCTATCCAGGACGCGTTGATCGGGTACGGCGTGGACCGCTCGCGGGCGGCGCGACTCGCCCTGCTGATGCTCACGGCCGTCGAGGGTGCCCTGCTGCTGTGCCGGGCCAAGCGTTCGATACGCCCGCTCGAGGAAGTCCACGCCGAGATCGTCGCGCTCGCCGAGGCGGCCTCACAACCAGGGGGTGACCGTGCCCTCCTTTCGGCCTGTCGATTCACGTAGTCGACCGGCGACAAGAAACCTCCGGTCCGGCGTAACAGGCTTGCCAGTGTCGGATTGGCGTCGGGGCGCTGACGTGGCGCGCGAGCGTAGCGTCAGTGCTTTGCTCTGCTTGCCCGGACGCGACAGGCGGCGAGCAGGTAAGACTGAGCACGTGCGGTACGTCGATTGATTGTCGCCGAGCACGGCCCGTTGCAGCGCGAGTCGTCGTTGGTGGGCGTACGGTCGACAGTTCCGCGCCATCGGAAGGAACCGGGGTCGGGCGGCCGGACACGTCGGTCGGTGGTCGTGGGGCGGACTTGGCTGGGGTGCCTGCTCGGACCGGGGGTGATCGGGTCGGTCAGTGGG
>JADGGF010000563.1 GCA_019690055.1 Micromonosporaceae bacterium | reverse complement strand
CCTGTCGGGCCGGGCGGGCATTCCCGTTCCCGCGGCGCGCCGGCCGCGGCAGCCTGGGCGGGAGATCACCGTGCACGGCGCCCGGGAACACAACCTGCGCAACATCACGGTCAGCTTCCCGCTCGGCCAGTTCATCGCGGTGACCGGCGTCTCCGGGTCCGGTAAGTCCACATTGGTCAATGACATCCTGCACGCCGTGCTGGCCAACCAGATCAACGGCGCGCGGCTCGTGCCCGGCCGCCACACGCGGGTCACCGGCCTGGAGCACGTGGACAAGGTCGTCGGAGTCGACCAGTCGCCGATCGGACGTACGCCGCGGTCGAACCCGGCGACGTACACGGGCGTCTTCGACCACATCCGCAAGCTCTTCGCCGAGACCACCGAGGCGAAGGTCCGCGGGTACGGACCGGGCCGGTTCTCCTTCAACGTCAAGGGCGGCCGGTGCGAGAACTGCGCCGGCGACGGAACCATCAAGATCGAGATGAACTTCCTGCCCGACGTGTACGTCCCGTGCGAGGTCTGCAAGGGGGCCCGGTACAACCGGGACACCCTGGAGGTGCACTTCAAGGGGCGCACGATCGCCGAGGTGCTGGACATGCCGATCGAGGAGGCGGCGTCGTTCTTCGAGGCGATCCCGGCCATCCACCGCCACCTGCAGACCCTCGTCGATGTCGGCCTCGGTTACGTGCGCCTGGGTCAGCCGGCCCCCACCCTCTCCGGCGGCGAGGCGCAGCGGGTAAAGCTCGCCAGCGAGCTGCAGAAACGCTCCACCGGCCGGACGGTCTACGTGCTCGACGAGCCGACCACGGGCCTGCACTTCGAGGACATCCGCAAGCTGCTGCGGGTGCTGGACGGCCTGGTCGACAAGGGCAACACGGTCATCGTCATCGAGCACAACCTCGACGTCATCAAGACCGCCGACTGGATCATCGACATGGGGCCCGAGGGCGGGAACAAGGGCGGCACGGTGGTGGCGATCGGCACGCCGGAGGAGCTCGCCGAGACGCCGGAGAGCCACACCGGCGTCTGGCTGCGTCGTGTGCTCGGCCTGCCCGGCGAGGCCAAGGCTGACGGGCCGACGGTCGCCGTGCAGCGCGCGCAGCGAGCGAACGGCACCACCCCGGCGTCCACCGGCGTCAACGGCACGGGCCGGGCCACCCGCTCGACCCGGGCTCGGGCCACCGCCCGCCGATAAGGTTGGTCGTGATCAACTACGACGGGCGGGTCTTTCGGCCGGTGAGCAACGAGAACGGCGAGGTCGGCGCCGACACGGTGTTCGTCTACCGCCAGACCGGCCGCATCGTCACGTCGATCTACTCGGGCGGGAGCATCCACACGGGCCACCTGCTCGGGCTGGTTGACGACGACGGTCGTATCGAGTTCAGCTACCACCAGGTGAACACAGCCGGCGAGCTGCGCACCGGTGTCTGCCGCACGACCCCCGAGGTGCTGCCCGACGGGCGCCTGCGCCTGCACGAGGAGTGGCGCTGGACCTCGGGCGACGGCTCATCCGGACGCTCTGTCCTGGAGGAGGAGCCGTCACCCGACCGGGCGTATCCCTGACGTACGGCCGAACGGATGACGGGGGTCACCGCGACCTGTGAAGTAGGTTGTCGCGTGAACTGGGCCGCCCGCCCGCGCGTGTCTGGCAGCGTGCGCTGGACGATATCGAGCGGAGGATGTGCATGAGCGTCAATGGGGGAGCGAGCCGGCGGGCGGTTCTGCTGGGCATGGGTGCGGTCGGGGCGGCCGGTGCGCTGGCGGCGTGCGGGGGCGACGACCCCGCGCCCGAGCAACCGGCGGCCACCGGCGCGAACGGCACCACCTCCACGGCTGATGAGGCTCCGGCGGCGGCCGGCGGTGGCATCCCTGTCGCTCGTGTGCCCGTCGGAGCGGGCTACATCGACTTCGACCGCAGAGTGATCGTGACCCAGCCCGAGGCCGGGCAGTTCCGGGCATTCGACGCGAACTGCACGCACGCGCACTGCATGATCACCTGGGTGGAGGACGGTTTGATCACCTGTCCGTGCCACGGCAGCCAGTTCCGGATCGCCGACGGGTCCGTCGCCCGTGGCCCGGCCACCCAAGCGTTGCCGAGCCGTAACGTCACGGTCGCCGGCGACGTCCTCCAGGTCTCGTAGACCGGGAGCGCGCATGATCGCCGCACGATCGCGTGACAGGGGGCGGCGATAGGCTCGGGTCGTGGTGCGAGCGGTGCCGAGCTGGCGACCGGCCCCGGGGACGATCCCGGAGTCGCCGGGCGTGTACCGGTTCCGCGACGACCCGGGGCGGGTCATCTACGTCGGCAAGGCCCGTAACCTGCGCCAGCGCCTGAACTCCTACTTCGCCGACCCGTGGACCCTGCACCCCCGCACCGCTCAGATGGTGGCCGCGGCGGCCGGGGTGGACTGGGTGACGGTCGCCACCGAGGTCGAGGCCCTGCAGCTCGAGTACAACTGGATCAAGGAGTACGACCCCAAGTTCAACGTCAAGTACCGCGACGACAAGTCGTACCCGTACCTCGCGGTCACCCTCGACGAGGAGTACCCGCGGCTGCAGGTGATGCGGGGGGCCAAGCGCAAGGGCGTGCGCTACTTCGGGCCGTACTCGCACGCCTGGGCGATCCGGGAGACCCTCGACCTGCTGCTGCGGGTGTTTCCCGCCCGGACCTGCAGCGCCGGAATCTTCAAACGGCACCGCCAGATCGGCCGGCCGTGCCTGCTCGGCGACATCGGCAAGTGCTCGGCGCCCTGCGTGATGCGGGTCAGCGCCGACGAGCACCGGGCGATCGTCGAGGAGTTCTGCGACTTCATGGCCGGGCGCACGGACGAGATGGAGCGCCGGCTGACCCGGGAGATGAAGGCCGCCTCCGACGCGCTGGAGTTCGAGCGGGCGGCGCGGCTGCGCGACGACCTGGCCGCGCTGCGACGCGCGATGGAGAAGCAGACCGTGGTCTTCCCCGACGGCACTGACGCCGATGTCGTGGCCTTCGCTGAGGACGAGCTGCAGGCGGCCGTCCAGGTCTTCCACGTGCGGGGCGGGCGGGTCCGCGGC
>JADGGF010000562.1 GCA_019690055.1 Micromonosporaceae bacterium | reverse complement strand
CGCCACGGAGCGGCGCTTGAGCGCGAAGAAGCGTCGCGGCGAGCTCAAACGGTCCCGCCGAGCCCCCGTCGAGTGACCCGCCAGAACCCCGGAATGTCAGGCACGGCGCCGGGGCCAGGGGCGCCGCCGGGGCCACGGCCGTCGGCGAGGGCGGGCCAGGGCTTCGCCCGGGTCGGGTGGCGCGCCGCGTTTGGTGTGCAGCGCGATGATCATGTCGATCACGAGCGCGGTCCAGCCCGTCTGGTGCGAGGCGCCCAGGCCACGGCCGTTCTCCCCGTGGAAGTACTCGTGGAACGGGATGAGGTCGCGCCACCGCTCGTCCCGCTGAAGCAGTTCCACTGATCCATGCACTGGTCGGCGCCCGTGCTCGTCCAGCAGGAAGATGCTGACCAGCCGCCGGGTGAGATCGTCGGCGATCTCAGTGAAGGTGTGCTTGCGCCCCGATCCGGTCGGGTACTCGATGAGCAGGTCGTCGCCGAAGAACTCCCCGAACCGCCGAAGTCCATCGATGATGAGGTAGTTGACCGGGAACCATACCGGCCCGCGCCAGTTGGAGTTGCCGCCGAACATGGCGGTCGTCGACTCGGCCGGCTCGTAGCCGACCGTGAACCGGTTGTCCCCGAGGACCACCGTGAACGGCTCGGCCAGGTGCGCCCGGGAGAGGGTGCGCAGTCCGTACGGGGAGAGAAACTCCGCCGGGTCCAGCATTCGAGCCAGAATGCGCATCAACTGATCCGGGCCGACGACCGAGAGGAGCCGCCGCTGCTGCCCGTGCCAGATGCGGCGGGCACCGAGGGCGCTGGCGTACTCCGGTTTGTTGGTGAGGAACCACCGCAGCCGGTCGGCCACCTCCGGCACCCGGGACAGCGTCACCGAGGAGAGGATCGAGGTCGCGGCCAGCGGCAGCAGGCCCACCACGGAGCGGACCTTCAGCGGCACCTTCTGTCCGTCGGCCTGCCGGATCACGTCGTAGAAGAAGGCGTCATCGGCGTTCCACAGCCCCTGCGTGTAGGCGGCCGAGGCGATGTACGCGAAGTGCTCCAGGAACTTCGTGGCGAGGTCCTGATAGGACGGATTGCGGACGGCCAGCACGAGACAGGCCTCGAGCATGTTGAGGGCGTACATGGCCATCCAGGCGGTGGCGTCGCTCTGCTCGAGCACCCCGGCCACCGGGAGCGCGGCCCCGCGGTCGAACGGCCCCACGTTGTCCAGACCGAGGAAGCCGCCCTCGAAGACATTGTTGCCGCCGGCGTCCTTCCGGTTGACCCACCAGGTGAAGTTCATCAGCAGCTTGTGCACCACCCGCTCGAGGAAGTCGTAGTCGCGGGCGCCGTCGAGCTCGAAGACGCGCAGCGCGGCCCAGCCGTGCACGGGCGGGTTCACGTCGTCCAGCGCCCACTCGTAGGCGGGCAACTGTCCATTGGGGTGCATGTACCACTCCTTCAAGAGAAGGAGCAGTTGCTGCTTGGCGAAGCCCGGGTCGACCCGGGCGATCGCCACCGCCTGGAAGGCGAGGTCCCAGGCGGCGTACCACGGGTACTCCCATGGGTCCGGCATCGAGATGACATCGAAGCTGGACATGTGCCACCAGTGCCGGTTGCGCTGCCGCGAGTCCGGCGGCGGCAGACCGGTCGGGTCGCCGGTCAGCCACCGGGCGACGTCCCAGTGGTAGAACTGCTTGCTCCACATGAGGCCGGCCACCGCCTGGCGCAGCACCATTGCCTCGTCGGCGCTGGCGTCGGGTGGCGTGATCGAGGCGAAGAACTCGTCCGCCTCCCGTTTGCGGGCGGCGAAGATGGCGTCGAAACCCTTACGCAGGTCAAGATGTGCATGGTTGCGGGCTGCCGCGGCCGGGGACCACTCGTCGGCCGGGGTCGCCACCAGCGCGAGCCGCAGCCGGATCGTGCGGGTCTGACCCGGCGGCACGTCGAGCACGTAGTGCAGCGCGGCCTTGGTCCCCACCCGGGACGGGTTGACCGTCGGCTTGCCGCTGACCACGTGGTCGTTGATTCCGTCCTTCGGGTACGGTGACCGGCCGCCGAGACCCCACAGGCGCTCGGCATTGTTCTCGTTGTCGCACACCAGCGCCTGCGGGGAGCCCTCGCCCGCGAGCACGATGCGGCCCAGCGTGCGGTGCTTGCCCACCAGCGTGCCGTGGTCGTATCCGTGGATCTGCGGCATCTCGTCGAAGCCGGGCAGCCCCCACGCCCACGTGTTGCGGAACCACAGCGTCGGCAGCACGTGCAGAGTGGCCGCCTCCGGCCCCCGGTTCTCGACCGAGACGAGAATGCACATGTCGGTGGGCGACGCCTTGGCGTAGTCGACGGTGATCGCCCAGTACCGATCCTCGTTGAAGATACCTGTGTCGATCAGCTCGTACTCGGGGTCACTCTTGCCGCGCTCGCGGTTGACCCGCACCAGCTCCTCGTACGGATAGCGGCCCTGCGGATAGTGGTACCGCCAGCGCATGAACGAGTGCGTGGGGGTCGAGTCGAGGTACCACCAGTACTCCTTGGCGTCCTCGCCGTGGTTGCCCTCGTGGTTGGTCAGCCCGAAGATGCGCTCCTTGAGGATCGGGTCCCGCCCGTTCCAGAACGCGAACGCGAAGCAGAACCGCTGGCGGTCGTCACAGATGCCGCCGAGCCCGTCCTCGTTCCAGCGGTAGACACGGGAGCGGGCGTGGTCGTGGGGGAAGAAGTCCCAGGCGGTGCCGTGGTCGCTGTAGTCCTCCCGGACGGTGCCCCAGGCGCGCTCGGCGAGGTACGGACCCCACGCCCGCCACGCCGCGCCGCCGGCGTCGGCCTCGGCGAGCCGCGCCCGCTCCGCGCCGGCCGACCCGCCGGTCGCGCCGGTACGCCGCCCGTCAGACACCATCCGCATCCTGCGAATTCTGCCCGACCGCCGGTCGGGACCTCGAACCCCCGGCACCGGCTGTGATACTCCTTGCCTGGAGATGAGGTGCGGTCGCCGGTGGACGCCGTGCGGTCGCCGGTGGACAAGGGTGTGGTCGCCGGTGGGCGGGGTGCGGCGGGGGCGAGGAGAAGTGGACGGCCACAAC
>JADGGF010000561.1 GCA_019690055.1 Micromonosporaceae bacterium | reverse complement strand
ACGGCCTAGCACCGATCGACTACGAACGATTGATGGCCGAGGCTCGGAGGGCCGACGCCGCATAGCGGAGTCCTCCACGCTTCGGGGGGATTGACACTGGGCCGATGAGGCGACGTTGGATGTGTTGCGGTATCTGGTGCGGCGGATGGAGTCGTTGCCGGCGGTGCTGGTGCTGACGTACCGGGATGAGATCGGGGCCGACCATCCGCTGCGCGGCCTGCTGGGGCTGGTCAGCCGTACCCCCCGGGTACGCCGACTGCGCCTGGCTCGTCTGTCGCGCGACGCCGTACGGCGGCTGTGTGCGTCGTCGTCGATGGACCCGGAGGCCGTGTATGCCGTGACCGCCGGCAACCCGTTCCTGGTCGCAGAGGTATTGGCGTCCGGCGATCCGAGCCGGGTGCCCCCGAGCATAGCCGCCGCGGTGGTCGCTCGTCTGTCTACATTGGATGGCACGTCGCGGGCCGCGGTTGAGGTGCTGTCGGTCGTGCCCTCGGCCGTCGAGCGATGGCTGGTCGAAGCCGTGGTGCCGGGTGGGTTGACGGGGCTGGACGCGGCCGAACGCCGGGGCGTGCTGAACGTGTCGCCGTCCCGGGTCTCGTTCCGGCACGAGCTGACCCGGCGAGCGGTGGTCGACTCCCTGTCGGCGGTGCGCCGCGTCGCGGCCAACCAGGCGGTGCTCTCGGCGCTGCTGGCCCAGCGCGAAGCGCGGGGCGTCGACGTATCGCGGATCGTGCACCATGCCGCGGAGGGCGGCGACGAGGCCGTCATTGTCCAGTATGGACCGTTGGCCCAGCGGGAGGCCGTTGCCGCCGGGTCGCACCGGGAAGCGGTGGCGCACGGCCGGCTCGTGTTGGCCCATCGGTCTGCGTTCACGCCGAGCGAGCTGGTGGAGATCCTCGAGCGGCACGCGGTCGAGTGCTACACCGTCGGGCTCGGGGCGGCGGCCATGGCGGCCCAGCACGACGCTGTGGCGCTGCGCCGCACGCTCGGCGACCCGGTGGCGCTCGGGGTCGCCCTGCGCTGGCTCTCCCGGATCTCGTGGTGGGCCGGCGACCGTGACGTGGCCGAGGAGTCCGGAGCCGAGGCGGTCGAGGTTCTCGCCGCGGCCGGCCACGACGCCGGTCTGGCCCTGGCGCTGAGCAACCGGTCACAGCTGCTGGCGCTGGCCGGCCGCTCGGCGGAGGCGATCGAGGTTGGCGAGCGGGCCGTCGCGATGGCGCGAACGCTGGACGACGCGGGTCTGCTCTCGCACGCGCTGAACAACGTGGGCCTCGCGGCGTGGGATCTGGGCCGCGCCGACGGGCGGGCCCGGCTCGACGAGAGCCTGCGGGTGGCGCTGGATGCCGGCGAGACCGAGCACGCCTGCCGGGCCTACACCAACATCGCCTGGCATCTTATCGATGACCTTCAGCTCGATGAGGCGACCCGCCTGCTGGCGGACGCAATCGAGCTCGCCGACGACGCCGAGTTCGTGGGGTTCCTGCGCTATCTGCACGTGACCGCCGGCATCGTTCGGCTGTCGCGGGGTGAGTGGGACGAGGCGGAGCGCGAGGCGACCTGGGGGCTGGACGCGTCGCCGCACACCCGGACCCCGGCGCTCTACGTGATTGGTCGGGCCCCGGCACGACGGGGCGACTGGTCAGGCGACGAGCTGACCGAGGAGGCGTTCGCCACCGCCGTGGGCCTCCGCGAGGCGCAGCGCGTCGGTCCGGCGGGCGCTGTCCTGCTCGAGACGGCCTGGTTGCGGGGGTCGGGGCCGGCCCTGTCCGCCGCCGCCGAGCAGGTGCGGCCCTGGTACGAGGAGGTGTTCCGGTACGGCAGCCGGTCCGTGGCCGCCGAGCTGGGCTACTGGTTGCGGCTGGCCGGCCACGACGTGCCGATCGTCGCGGTCGACCACCCGTACGCGCACCTCGCCGCCGGACGCTGGCGCGAGGCCGCGGCCGCCTGGGAGCGGGCGCGCTGCCCGTTCGAACAGGCGCTGGCCCTGGCGGCCAGCGAGTCGCCCGACGATGTGATGGCGGCGGTGTCGCTGGCCGACGCGATCGGGGCCGGGGCGCTCGGGCGGCTGCTGCGGGAGCGGCTGCGCAGCCTCGGCGTGGCCCGGGTGCCGCGGGGCCCGGTCCCGTCGACGCGGGAGAATCCCGCCGGTCTCACCAACCGCCAGATCGAGGTCCTCCGCCTGCTCGCCGCCGGGCTCACCAATGCCGAGATCGCCGCCCGACTGGTGCTGTCGGTGCGCACCGTGGACACGCACGTGGCCGCGATCCTCGACAAACTGGGCGCGCCCACCCGGCGCGACGCCACGCGCCGCGCCGCCGAGCTCGGGCTCCTCACGTCGACGTAGGGCCGCACGTCGCCACGGGCCCCGCTTCGCCACGGGGGATGGCCAAGACGCGCCGGGGTGACGAGCTGTGGGCGTGATTCCGGTGACCCTTCCGCGATATTCGGTCGGCTTCGTCGTACCCCTGCGGCAGCATGATCGACCATGAGTCTCGCGCCGTACCGTCAAGTGCTCGCCGTGCCGGGCGTGCGCTCGCTGCTGCTCGCCGGCATCCTCGCGCGGGTGCCCGCGACGGCGGTGGGTATCACGCTGACCCTGCATGTCAGCACGGCCCTGGGCCTGTCGTGGGCCCGGGCGGGCGTGGTGACCGCGGCCTACACCATCGGCGCGGCGATAGGGCAGCCGCTGACCGGCCGGCTGCTGGACCGGCGGGGTCTGCGGCTGACCATGCTGCTGACCACCGGCGGGCAGGCGGTGGTGTGGGCGCTGGCGCCGCACCTGTCCTACGACGCGCTCGTGGCGGCCGCGGTGGTCGGCGGCCTGTCCGGACCGCCGATCTTCTCCGTGGTGCGGCTCAGCCTCGCCGCCCTGATCCCGGCCGACCAGCGCCGCACGGCGTTCGCCCTCGACTCCATGATCGTCGAACTGTCCTACATGGTCGGCCCGGCGCTGGCCGTGGTGCTGGCGACGAGCCTGGCGCCGGGCTACGGCCTGTACGCGTTGGCGGCCGGCCTCGCCGCCAGCGGCGCGCTGCTGTGGTGGCTCGACCCGCCCACCC
>JADGGF010000560.1 GCA_019690055.1 Micromonosporaceae bacterium | reverse complement strand
CCCCGCCGCGTGACCACGCTCGCCTCCCCGCACCCGTACCCCTGTGAACCCCCCGATGACGCCGAGCGTGAACCATACCGAGCCAACGCGGCCGGGAGCCCGTCCCACGCTTCGCGGTGTCGGGTTCTCGTCAGGCGGCCCGGCCGCCCGGGTCCGACCGTCGTGGGCGCCGCCGGAGACATTGCCGGAGTCTTACGGGGCGGCTGCGCCCATTGGCCGCCCGGGAACCGATGGGCAGACTGGTGCCGTGATCCAGACAGAGGCGGCCCCGATGACGCGAGCGCGATCGACATGGTGGTATCCGGCGTTGGCCGGCGTGGCAGCGGTGGCCGCCGGTCTGGGCGTCGGCGAGGTGGTCGCGGCGATCGTCGATCCCCGCTCGTCGCCGCTGGTCGCCGTGGGCGGTCTGGTCATCGACCGGGTGCCCGAGTCCGGCAAGGACCTGGCCATCCGGCTCTTCGGGACCAACGACAAGCTCGCCCTGCAGGTCGGCACGGTCGTGCTCCTCAACCTGATCTGTGCGGCCCTGGGCGTGCTCGCCCGACGGCGCCGGTGGGTCGGGTTCGCCGGGTTCGCGGCGTTGGGCGGACTGGCGATCGTCGCGGCCCTGACCCGGGCCGGCGCCTCGGTCGAGTGGGCGTTGCCTGGGCTGGTCGCAGCGGGCACCGGCGTCGCTCTCCTCGGCTGGTTCCTCCGGCAGATCGATTCCTTCACACCGCCCGAGGACGCGGCGGCCGAGCGTACGGCGGACTCGGCCGCCGACCGTACGGTCACTGGTGGCGATGACCGTACGGACGGCGACCTCACGGGTACGGCGGCGGCCAGCCGGCGTCTCTTCCTGCGGGGTTCGGCGCTCGCGCTCGGCGGCGGCGCCCTCGTCGGCTGGCTCGGTCGCTGGCTCGGCAGCTTCTCGGTGGCGAATACGGCCCGGGACGAGGTGGCGGTGGAGCTGCCCACCCCGTCGGGCGGGCCAGCCCCGGCGGTCCCTGAGGCGGACGTCGCCGACCTGCGCTACGTCACCCCCAACGAGCGGTTCTATCGCATCGACACCGCTCTCGTGGTGCCCCGGATCAACCCAGCGGAGTGGACGCTGACCATCGACGGCCGGGTGCGCCGCCCGCTGACGCTCACCTTCGATGAGCTGTTGTCCCGGCCGATGGTCGAGCGATACATCACCCTCACGTGTGTGTCCAATCCGGTGGGTGGCGACCTCATCGGCAACGCCCGCTGGCTGGGGGTGCCGATCGCCGACCTGCTCGACGAGGTGGACCCGGACCCGGCCGCCGACCAGGTGGTGAGCTGGTCAGTGGATGGGTTCACCGCGGGTACGCCGACGGCTGCGCTGCGCGACGGCCGGGACGCGCTGCTCGCGGTGGGCATGAACGGGGAGCCGTTGCCGTTCGACCACGGGTTCCCGGTGCGGATGGTGGTGCCCGGCCTCTACGGGTACGTCTCGGCGACGAAGTGGCTGCGCCGGCTGGAGCTCACCACGTTCGACGCCTTCGACGCGTACTGGATTCCGCGTGGCTGGGCTCAGCAGGCACCGATCAAGACCCAGTCCCGCATCGACCGCCCGCGGCCCGGGCAGCGGATCGAGGCCGGCGAGTACCTCGTCGCCGGCGTGGCCTGGGCCCAACACCGCGGCATCTCGGCGGTGCAGGTCCGGGTGGACGGGGGTCCCTGGCAGGACGCGACGCTGGCCGCGGTCGCCTCGATCGACACCTGGCGGTTGTGGTCCTGGCGGTGGATGGCCACGCCGGGCGACCACACGCTGGAGGTGCGGGCGGCCGACAACGCCGGGGTGTTCCAGACGGCCGACGTGGCCCCCCCGATCCCCGACGGCGCGACCGGCTACCACCGGATCAGCGTCCAGGTGCACTGACCCCGCGGACGAGCGTGGCGGGTTGACCCCGTCGGGTGGTGATCGGGGAGCGTGGGGCGGGCATCGGTGTGCGCGGGGCAGCTACCGGGGAAGCCAGACCGAGGCGGGCCTCGAGCCGACCCACGTCGACCCACCCGCGCGCCGGTGCGGCGTCCTCCCAGCCGGCCTCGAGCAGGCGCAACCGCTCGGACTCGGTGAAGCCACCCCACACCCCGTAGGGCTCACGAGCGGCCAGCGCGTGGGCGGCGCATTCGGCGCGCACCGGGCAGGCCCGACAGATCGACTTGGCCGCCAGCTCCCGGCGCAGCCGCGACGCCCCGCGCTCGCCGTCTGGGTGGAAGAACGTCCCGCTGTCGTGGCCCCGGCACGCTCCGTGACGCTGCCAGTCCCACACCTCTGCCGACGGGCCCGGCAGACGACTCACGTTGGTCAAGGTTTCCTTCGCCTCCCGTACGGACGGATGGCGCGCACCTGCTGAACGTACCGCCTCGACTGGCCGAGTGAACAGACCGAAGTTCCCCCTCAGTTTGGCCGTTTGGCTTGCGAGGTTCGCCGAAACTCCCATATCCCGGCCCGGGACATGCTTCCCTTTTGTAGGGAAATGACTATGTTGTTCCGGCTAGGCGAGCGGTCGCCGGGAGGGGGAACAGTGAAATCAGTCCTGGTTTGTCTGCATGGTCCCGCCGCAGAGCAGGCGGTGTCCCACGCCGCCGCACAGCTGGGTCTGGGCGAGATCGTCACCACGGCGGTGGGCGCCAGCGCCGCGCTGGCCCGGGCGGAGCGGAAACCGGCCGACGTGGTTCTCGTCGACACGGCCGCGGTCCGGCCCGACACGGTCGCGTTCACCCGACGCATGCTGGAGCGGTCGCCGAACGCCACCGTCGTCTTCTTCGGGCCGGAGGAGTCGACGGTCGCGCGGGGAGCCGTCGCTGCCGGCGCCCGGGGGCTCATCCGGGGCGGTGACCGGGAGGACCTGGTGGTCTCCGTCGCCAAGGGCCTCATGTTGCTGCTGCGCGGCCCGCGCCGGGTCGACGGGAGTGCCCCGGCCCGCCCCGCCGAGGAGGCGCCCGCGGTGCCGCTGCCGCTGCAGCGCTCGGAAGCGGAGGAGGCGGCCGAGGGCGAGGAGACGGTGACGATCGACGGGGCGGTCACCGGGGTGGGGACGCCCAGCACCGCAACCG